>JADGAO010000100.1 GCA_015231995.1 Nitrospinota bacterium
GGAAAAACCGGCTCAGTTCTCCAGCGGATAGCCTTTCTGCGCCCAACTCGTTATGCCGCCGCTTAACACCTTCACGTTTTTAAAACCGTTTTGGGCAAGCGCCCTGGCCGCCATCGCCGAGCGGTTCTGCGTCTTGCAATAGACGACCACCTCGTCGTCCTGCCCGGCGGCGCCGCCGAGAATGGCGGCAAGGTTGTCCAGCGGAACGCTACGCGCTCCGGGTATGCGAGCCTGGCCGTATTCGGGGGGAGTCCTTACGTCTATCAAGGCTTTCACCCCTCCAGCGTCCAGCGACTTTTTCAAATCTTCCGGCGAAATGTAATCGTCGCCGACTGGCTGTTGAAAAAGAGCGAACAGTGAGTTAAGCATTCTTGCCGTCTCCTAATGAATAAATTTCCTCTTACATTAGGATGCGTGACTGGCGGAAAAGTTTCATTCGCCTCATTTGCGCGTCCTCAACTGCGATATGGTGAAAAGCGGCGTGAATTTTATCCCAAGCCGTTCAAACGCCTCTCTTCCCCCCATCTCCCTGTCCACTATGGCGACAACCCCGACGATCTGCGCCCCGGTTTCCCGCACGGCTTCCACCGCTTTTATGGACGATCCGCCGGTTGACACAACATCCTCGACGATAACGACTCTGGATGCGTTCCCCACCGCGCCTTCTATTTTTTTCTTTGCGCCGTGGGCTTTGGCTTCTTTGCGGACGATGAAGTTGCTCATCGGTTTGCCTTCCAGCGCGAACACCAGACAGACCGCAGTGGATATCGGCACGGAACCAAGCTCCAGGCCTCCCACCGCAGTGACGTTCCAGTCCCTGATGGTCTCGTGGATCATCCTGCCGACCAATAGCGACCCTTCGGCGTCCAGGATCACCTCTTTCATGTCGATGTAGTAATCCGACTTGAGGCCGGACGCCAGCGTGAAGTCGCCCTCTTTGTACGCTTTTCGCCTGATTTCTTCCGTTAGTTTCGATCGTGTGTCAATTGCGGTCATCGTTTCCAAAGCTCCCTTTAACAATATGGCCGGATACCGCAGGGGACATATTTCTTGACGATGCGGTCATGGCGTGTTACGTTTTTTGTTCGGCTGTTTTTTCATCAGCTCATCGCATGTTATTTTAAATAAACGGCAGGCGACGCGAAACCTGTTTTTTTGCCGTTAGCTCTTTTTTCCGTGAACAGCGCGTTACGCTTCGCCGATATGCGCGGCTCTTTTTGTTCTCTTAATAAAGGTGGTTGCGGATGGTTTTTTCAGGGTTCCGATCGGCCTTGGTGGCGGTGGCCGTAATCATTTTCGCCACTCCCGCATGGCTGGAGGCGATTCCGGCGTTTTCAAAAAAATACGAGATCGCATGCGCCTCATGCCACAGCTCGTTTTCCACGCTCAACGAATTCGGCGACAAGTTCAAGATTAACGGCTGGCAGATGCCCGACTCCGAAGATGGAGGGGCTACAGCCAAACTCCCGTTGGCGCAGAACCTGTTCCTCGACGTCGGCAAAGCCAATCCGCCTTTATCTGTGATTCTCGACGGAGGGTTGACCCTTATCCAGCCCGGCGCAGGCAAGGATGGCGACCAGAATAAATCGTTTTTCTGTTGCGTTGACGGCTCCTTTGCGACTTTGGACGCAGGCGGCACGATCGCCCCGAACATAGGTTACTGGCTGTCGCTTCCATGGGGACAGGAGAATATGGCGCAGGGGTACCTGCGTTTCGCCAACTGGTTTGGCCCCGGTTATGTAAACGTGGATATAGGGGCGATGAGCGTTATTGATTATGACGCCGCCGGATCGGGCCGGGACTGGTTCAACGCGCCGTCATTGGCGTTTCACAGCAATCCGTCGGTATCGGCGGGTGAAGAGATAGGCCTTACCGCTTCCCACAACGACACCGGGTTAAGGATTTACGGCAGACCCATGATGGGTTCGTTATCTTACGAGGTCGGAGTCTATACGGGCGCCCAGTTGATAGGCGCCGGGGAAGACGACGCAGACCATGCTTACACTTTCATGGGCAGGATGGATGTGGAGGGGCTTGCCATTTCGTTGCGCTATTGGGGCAACCGCACAGGCCGGATGGACAAGACGGTTTCCCTCCCGGATGGAAGCTCCGTCACATTCCCGGCCGATCGCCTTAATACGGACGAGAACACTCAGGAGCTGATTTTCTCCGCCTCATACCGCCATCCGCAATTCCTGATTGACCTCGCCGTCGACAGGACGACGCTTGCCTTCGGGTCCCGGTCGGCGGGCGGACACACGTTTTCCCAAAACACCGTCAACAGGCTAGGCGCGTCGGTTGGGGCCGTGTGGCTGATAAACTCCTGGCTCGAAACCGGGATCGCCTATGGCTACGCCACGCATGAGGATTACGCCCGGACGGTTGACGGCGTCACCTCGACCATCAAGGCTATCCAAGCCGGCCTCGCCCAGTGGAAAATCGAGATACGCCCTGTGGCCAACATGAGGGTCGGCGCGGAAATATGGGTGGACACATCGTCCGCCGACGCAAGGCTCCGGGCCGACGGAACAACATACGACGCTCAGAACAAAGTTCTTTTGAACTGGGCGATGGCGCTCTGATCTCCATGTCCGACGATGTGAAAAAGCTTGACGTCGGCGCGCTTGTCCTGGACCTCGACGGCACGCTGGTGGACTCCAAGGACGATATAGCCGACTCGTTGAACTGGACGTTCGGTCAGTTGGGATACGAGCCGTTGTCTATGGAGGTTATAGAAGGGTTCGTCGGGAACGGTATAATGCCGCTCGTCAAAAACGCGGTCGTGGCGGCGGGCCACCCGGAGCGTTTCGACGACGTGCTTGGAGCGTTCAGGAAACGTTATTACGACCACCTGCTCGACAAGACAAGGCTTTTCGACGGCGTTATGGAAACGCTCGACAGGCTTGCCCCGGATTACAAAATGGGGATCGTCTCCAACAAACCCCACCATATGACCGTCAAGATAACGCGAGAACTGGGGCTGGACAGGTTTTTCAACGGCCAGATTTACGGTGGCGACAGCCTCGCGGTAAGGAAACCCGATCCGGCCTCGATATTGATGATCGCCGCCCGCTACAACGTGCCGTCGTCGAGGACGCTGGTGGTGGGCGATTCCGGCGTGGACATAAACGCCGGGAAAAACGCCGGGGCCAGGACCATCGGCGTCACATACGGTTACCGAAGCGTCGAGGAGCTTGCCCAAGCCCGCCCGGACGCTTTGATAGACAGGTTCGACAGCCTTTTAGGCTATCTTTGCTGACAGGCCGATGAGAAGGCGGGGAGAGTGCGTCAAGTGCGGCGAGTGTTGCAAGGTGATGCGGATCACCGGGATATTGAGCCATGTGCTAGGACAGCATGGCTCGCTCGATGAAGCCCGGGCCTATTATTCTTTCCGAGGAGTTAATATCTCCGACGTAAGCCCGGACAACGACAGCCTCTGTTTCGAGCTTAACATTCCGTGCGACAAACTCACCGCAGACAACAATTGCCTGCTACATGACCAGCCGGAAGTAAAACCGATGATATGCCATCGCTACCCGATGGCCCCGGACGATATAAAGAGTTGCGGATTTTCGTTCCAGTGACGACAAACATTGTCATTCTGAACCCTTCGCTTCGCTCAGGGTAAACTCTGCGAAGAATCCATCTGAAGAATATTCTACTGTACATTGATCCTTCGGTCGCAAAAGCTCCCTCAGGATGACAAAAAAGTATCCCCTCAGCAAAAAAAAGGACTCCCCAACAAACAAACGGCTCAGTCGAGCAATCCCTTGCTCATGGCTTCCTTTATCACCAGGCGCAACCAGAGCGCGAAGCTTGCCATCAAAAAAAGCGAGCCGTTGGTCATCGTAACCGTAAGCCAGAACGGGGTCTCCACAAGAAGGGAGACGCAAAGCAAAGAAGTCCCCACGATATTGAGCGCAAGGACGACTTTAATGGACAGCGGCATGGTTTTCATGACGTTTTATCCTTTTCATTTGCAGGCTCTTCTGTCTCCGCCGGTTTTGCATGAATCACCGGGTGGCATTCTTGCTCGATACAGGTCCTTTTGCCGGTCTGAAGGTCTTTGATAAGGTTTGCATCCTTCGTATGCTTTTTCATTTTCAGATATCTGCGGGACGGACCGTGGCAACGAAGGCATTCGCGCGAATCGTATTTCTCGTACAGTTTCGGCTTTGCGTTCCCGCCTTCCACATAATACGAGTACATGTGCCTAAGCCCCTTTAGCTTGGCCTGCACGGGGCCGAACATCGTGTATGACGTGTGGCATTCGTAACAGGCCGACTCCTGTTTGACCCAGTTATTCTGGTAATGCAGAGCCGAGAGCGGCTCGAGGTCTGTCCCCTTGACGATGTCGATGTATGGTTTCATCGTGTGGCATTTTTCGCAGAAACTCACCTTTTTGACGCGTTCAAGATCGAGGTCGGTGATAACCGCCACTCCGAAAAACGGAAAAATACCGACGGCGAAAAAGGTGATAAACTTCCGTCCCCTCGAAGAAAGGCTATCCCAGCTGACGCTAAGGAACCCGACACATAAGACGTAAAAAACTATTAAAACAACGCCAATCGTCGGCATCATAGCTTCGATCCGCCTTTTATTTGTGTTACCGCGCCAAAATAATGAAACGCCGCAGGTGGAACCCGTTCCCGGCGCCTAACGGTTGATCATGCGTAAAACTGGCCCGCCCGCATAGGCCCGGCGGGCCAGCAAAGAAAATCACACGAACAAAGACGGCTAGAACTTCATCTTGGCCGTGAGCATGTACACGCTCACGTCATACGATGGGTTCCCCGCGCCAAGCAGGATGTTGCCCATCACGCCGTTGTTGTTCACCCCGCCCAGCGTGCCGCCGGCCGAGTTGTACAGGTTGACGTTGTCCAGCGCCCAGTCAACTATCTCCAGCTTCTCATACAGGTAGCTGACGCCGAGCGAGAACTTCTTGCTAAGATGGTAGTCCACCTTCGCCAACACAGCGTTGAGCTTGTTAGTGGTATCGGGAATGACTAAATAACGCTTATGGACCTCGTTCAGCCGCCGCCACATGCCTGACGCGCAAGATTCCGAATGGCTGGTTGTTCACGCCTTATCCAGCCTGACATGGCTATCATAGAAACTGACGCTACCGCCATGCGGGTCGAGCAGGCAGGTGTTTTTCAACGCCGGGTCTATCAACATGGCCGCATTGGCGTGCAATCCCGCGGATCGGTCGGATTCACCCTTTATGGTCTGTCCATTGATAATGATATCGGCCGATCCTGTCGCCCAATTGCCGAATCCCAGCGCAAAGCTGATCACCCCCGGCCTTATGGCCTGTGTGACGATGATCTTGCCGGTCATCGGCTTCTTGTTTCCGGCGCCGAGCATCCACTCGCCCAGCTTGTTTGTGGCGCTGGACAGCCTGACCATGTCTCCGGCCTTAAAGCCGAGCTTGTCAGCGTCTTGCTTGTTTATCAGTACCCCGTTTTCTGGCATCAGAGCCATCAGCCACGGATTGGCGACTGTCCTGCTTTTTGTCTGCGATATGACGCGATGGGTAATCATGGCAAGATCATATCCGTTCTTCTGTTCTTTGAGATCATGGCCGAGGTAGTCCTGTATCGGGATATATTTCGGATAGCCGGGAAATTTCTTTCCTGTGCCTGAATGGACGGTTCCGGCCGTTTTCTCCTGATAGAAGTTGATTAACGCGCCGTAAGGATGGGCCACCATATCCTCCTTGTACCCCTTGGCGTGATCCTCGAACCTTCCTCCACGGTTGAGAAGATACACAACCTTGGGCCAAACAGCGTCGCCGATTATTGATTTCCAGCGTTCAGCGTCGAAGATCGTTTTGGGAAGATGTTTGCGGGAGTTCATGAAAACCCCTATTTCCTCGGCGGATGCGTCCGGCAAGGCTCCTGACGCATCCGGCTTTTCCCCAAACGCAAGGTTGGCCAGGCATCGCATATAGAAATCGTCCGGATGTTTGAGGTTCTTTCCGTCCCCCAGGCCGTTGTCGCCAAAACCGGGCAGAGCCAACCGTTCGGCGATTCCCAGCATCATCGTTTCAAAGCAGATGGGGGCTTTAGCTCCGTAAACCTGACATTCTTCCGTGATTGGCGCAATTACAGGCTGGCGAACCGGTTGAACCTTGTTCGCCACGCAAGGGTGGCTTCCCTGGAACTCCCATCTCTCCAGATATGAGAGGTCGGGGAATATGTAATCGGAGTACATAGAAGTCATGCCGACGAGTATGTCGCAGGTGATGAATAACGGAACCTTCGCCGTATCGCAAAGAATTTCGATGTTGGTCTGTCCGGCCGGCAATGAGTATGTCGGGGCGCCCATATACATAAAGATGACCTTGGCCGGATATGGATACGCGTCGCCGATGGATGGGATTATCTCCTGATAAACGTCGCTGGCATTTGGATACCAGTTGCGCCTGGCCGGGTACCCAGCGAATATCGAAGTCTTTTCATAGGCGACGCCGTGCCGGATGGAGCTTACGCCGAAGCTTGCGGTCTTGCCTGGATGGGCGTCCATCTTGAACAACTCGCCTTTGCCCATCGTATCGTATGTCGAGGCCTTGATCATCCCGCCTTTGTGATCGAAATTGCCGAGAAGCATGTTCACCGCATACCATGCGAACACGTTGTAAAAACCATTCGTGTGCTGGGACACGCCGCGATGGATATCCACCGCCGCCTGTTTGCCGCCGCTTGCAAGCTCTCTGGCGATGGCTATGGCGTCGTCGGCTTTGATATCCGATATCTGACACCACTCGGCGATAGATTTGGACATGACCTCTTCGGCTAAGATGGCAAATCCGGATTTCGCCTGCGTGCCGTCGGGAAGAGCAGTGCTCACCATGAGATCGCCGACAACCGGCGTTTTTTCGTCGTTTGGGTCAAAAGCGGTCGGTTTGCCGTTCACCATGACGACAAGAAACTTTTCCTCGTAATCCTTATCGTCCTTTGTTTTGCGCTTCTCGGCCTTGGCTATCCCGATATCCGCGGCTCGGATGAATTTGCCGGGCTTTCCATCCTTGACCTCCACAAGCCATGAAGCGTTAGTCCAGCTTGTCTCGCCGGCCTCCCGGGCCGCGGCCTTGTTGGCGCAGGAGAGGAACTTCGCGTCATATTTGTTGTTCTCCACCATCCAACGCATCATCGCCATCGCCAAAGCGGCGTCCGTCCCCGGTTTGACCGGCAACCATTTCCACGCTTTGCCGGCCAATTTGCTGAATCTGGGATCGGCCACCGCGATTTTCGTCTTTCCGCTTGCAAGGTTCGCCGTGAGCCGGACGGCTCTGTTGGTGGGACCGTAGTTGGCTTCAAAAAGATTCGCTCCGACAAACAGGACGAATTTTGAATTCTCCGTGTCCGCCTGCCAGTAGAACTTTTTTCCTCCCGTGAATTTGCCCTCTTCATACTGTTCGCTGAGGGCTTTGCCCGTGAAATAGAGCGAACCCTGGCAAACCGTCGTATGCCCATGAGCGTTGGTGGAGCCGAGCGCATCGGCGAACCGCCTGTAAAAATCGGCCCGGCCGCCTTTCAACCGGCCCCATGAAATTACTATCTGATTGTTCTTCGGCCCAAGATCAGGATGCTCTGGATCAATGAGCTTATCCAGATGATCCCTGAATTTGACCTTGAATTCCGCCAGAAGCGCGCTCTTTTTATCTTTGTCCTTTTCATCCCAATAAGCCTTTATGTCCTTGGCCATTTCCTTGGAAATGTCCGGCTCTTTTAACGCCATAAGGCTTTTTATGCCTTCGACATTCCGGTTTTCCTCTCCCTGAACACTCTTAAACAGCAGGCCTCCTTCGCATATCTCCTCCACAGCTTTCTCGAAGGGAATGGTTATCCACTTGTTCTCGCCGCGTTTTCCGGCCCGTTTGAGTACCTTGCGGATACGGTAAGGATCATACGCCGTCTGTATTCCGGCGTGGCCTTTGGGGCAGATTGCCCCGTCCACAAGAACGGCGTCACGGACATCCGTTTTCATTGACAGATGTGGAAGCATTGTCCAGGGAGAATATGGATTGCCGTCAATTTTGGTGACGACGCCGTCCTGAATCTTGCATTTGACGCCACACCCTGTGTTGCATTGCAAACAGGAGGTGTATAAGACATTTTCGGGGGCCGCGATGGTGTACGCCGCGTCCGGCCTGTCACTATTCAAAATCGCGGAGGATTTTCCGGCTCCTTCAGAAATTCCGGCGGCGTAGCTAAAGCCAAGCAACGCCCCGCCGGCAAGAAAGGAACGCCGATCCACAGAGGATAAGTCGCTTTTGTTTTCAGGCATTGGCTTTTCCCCCAACGTTATTGAAACCATTTCGTGGCGGCGAGGTTGACACGCCTGCCAACGTAAAATATCGCCATCCCCAGAGCGACCATGAATAAACCGATGAAATATTCCATCGCCGTCGCGTTATATATATAGGTCAAACGCGGATGCTGAAAGGCTTCCTGTAATCCGGAAAGCTCGCTGACGGCCTGTCCCGGAATCAGCACATTAAGCCGGACACTTACGAACATGACCGCAACCAGAGACGCCCCAATCGCCCACAATCCCTCCCTCTTCGATATGAGCAGAAGTAGTGGAAGCACTCCACCGAGAATCAGATGAACAATCCAGAACACCCACCAGTATGGGCCGAACAATATCAAATCAAGAGAGCCAGAGTGTCCGCCGGGGTTCCAGTAGCTGATCGAGAATTCGGCCCATTCAAGGATGAAATAGGCCGCCATTCCACCGATAACGACTATCCGCAGGTTTTTTAGAACCTGGTGATATCCGTACTCATCTTTCATGCCGTCAGCAGATTTTTTTGACGGGCCGATAAGAGTCTTTACCAGCAATAATAGGGCCGCTCCCGACGTTATGGCGGACACAAGAAACAGGATCGGAAGAATCGCGGAGTTCCAGGACTCCTTCGCCCCCACCACGCCAAAAAAGGCGCCGGATTGGCTCGGAATGATCGCACAGAAAAAGACGCCGGCCACAAGAAACGGTTTGAGCCATTCTGTTTTTTCCTTATAGCTCAAATACCAGCATACGGCGGCGATCACTATGAATGCGTTATACATCCATGCGTTAAACGCCATCATGCTTGTGAAGTTTGGAGATGTAAGAACTCTGTAGGCGAGCTCCATATGCCCCATGTCAAGGAAGACTCCGAGCAGGGCCGGAAGCATCGCCGCAAAGCTGAGAATAATGGCGAGCCTTATAAAAGAGCGATGCTGGAAACCCGGCAGGTCGAGCAAATGACCAAGCGCCGCCAGCGCAAAAACACCACCAGCCATGCCAACGCCATGAAAGTAAAGCGCGATCCACAGTCCCCAAGGGACATATGATCCGTATCCGGCAGGGAGATGGCCGTAAAACATCCTTTGGCCCATGCCGACAAGCCCAGCGAGAAGGAACAGTATCCACACACTCCACAAGGCGGCTTTAATCTGCGGTGCGGCTTTCAAATTGTCGAAATACACTCCCTCGGATCCGGAGCTTGAAACCCCCGTGGTGTCAGCCATGACTCGCCCCCGCTAAATGTAGAAAACGTTGGGTTCTGTTTCTTTGTGCGGCAGAAGTGCGCGAACGTTGTTTTTGGCCACCATCTCGACAACCAAGCTGTCAGGGTCATTCGCATCGCCGAAATATGTCGCCCGGCCTATGCAAGTCGTCACGCAAGTCGGCAATTGCCCCGCCTCCAGCCTGTGAAGGCAGAAATGACATTTCCTGGCGTTGCCCATTGGGGAGCCATGATTGGCCCTGCTCCAGCTTTTCCCATATTCAAAATTTGGTTTTTCCTCATAAGGCGAGCTTCCAACCAATGGGTTTTCCTTGGCTTCTCCGGCTCCGAAAGCGGTTCCTTTGGAGTAATATTCGCCAAAATCGCTGGTTCTTGCGCCATATGGACAGGCGGCGATGCAATATCTGCATCCGATACAAGCGTCATAATCAATAGCCACAACTCCGTCAGGACGTTTCCATGTCGCCTTCACCGGACATACAGGAACACACGGAGGTTTGGAGCATTGCATGCAGGGCCGTGGAGTGAAAACGAGTTTTGTGTTTGGATACTGGCCGGATTCTTCGCTGATGACGGGACGATAAACAACACCCGGCGGAAGCTTATTCTCCGCGACGCATCCGATAGTGCAAGCGGAACAACCAACGCACTTGCGCTGGTCTATCACCATGATCCACCGCCTGCTCTCCACCGGTTTGGCCATGGCTCGCGCCAAATCCCGTTGCATGCGAATGAGGATGTCTTCATTCTCGGAAGCTTTTTCAACAGCTCTGATTTTCAGGTTTCTTGCGGTTTCTTTTCCTGTGGTGTCTTTATCTGACGTGATAATACGATCTTTGATGACAACTGACGCGGAAGCCAGCGCACTCACCCCGACAAGCGCCCCCGCTCTTACAAATTCACGCCTGTTCATAACCAACCCTCACTAACATCCTTATTTTTAAGGCATTAGTCCTTTTGGCAAGATATGGCAAACAGGGCTTCCCTGTTATATCGGGAATATAAGTCCGAAATATAAAAAAGTCAATTTCCCCAGCACATTTTCCCTGGATAGAACCCAGACGAAGACACAAAAGAATTGGAGCGGGCGACGGGATTCGAACCCGCGACCCTCAGCTTGGGAAGCTGATGCTCTACCAGCTGAGCTACACCCGCCCCGGCTTTGCGATAATATACCACATATATCCAAAATCAAGCTCAACCAAGAAAATGTTTCCGCCTTTTGCCTCCGCCTTGACATACGGGCCTGACATGACACAAAATGTTTTCTCGATTTTCA
>JADGAO010000101.1 GCA_015231995.1 Nitrospinota bacterium
GAGGTTTTGCGCGGTGAGACAAGGCTCACAATCAACGCTGTGGCGGCTCTCGTCGGAGCCGGGCCGGACGATCTTGATTTTCTTGAAACCGACGCGCAGGCTCCACAGGCTCTGGCGGTGGCGGTTCCCCACGACCTTTCGCTTAACCTGCTTGCCCGCAGGCCGGACGTGCGCTCCGCCCTTTTGAGGGTAGAAGCGGCGGCGGACAGGATCGGCGTGGCTCGCGCCGGATTCTACCCAGACGTTCGCTTCTCCGCTTTGGCTGGATTTCAGAGCATCGACCTTTTGAAACTGCTCGACCCAACGAGCCTGTTATACGGCTTCGGCCCTGCGATAAGCCTGCCGCTTTTCAACGCAGGAAGGCTCGAGGCTGGGCTGGATACCGCAAACGCCGAATACGACATGGCGGTCGAGCGCTACAACCAGATGGCTCTATCGGCCGCGAAAGAGGCAGTGGATCAACTGACGCTGGTATCGTCGTCATCAATGCGCATTGAGGCTCTTGCGGAGGCGTATGAACAGGCGCGCAAGGCCGGGCGTATAGCCGAACGCCGCCACGCAGGCGGGTTGGAAGGCAAAATAACGCCGCTTCGCGCGGAGCTGGAATCGTTGGAGAGAAAGCGCGCGTTGATAATGGCGCAACGGGCCGCTGTATCGGCGCGAATAGGGCTTATAAAGGCGTTGGGTGGCGGATTCGATTATAGCTCCGCCAAATCGAAGGAGTGATGGATGGCAGAAACGGAAACTAAACCGAACGGCTCGGCTGGCAGGGCGATAATACTGCTGAAGATCGCGTTTGTTTTTATCGTGATCGGGTTGATCTGGGGCGGATGGTGGCATTTCTATGCGCGTCACCGCGAGGTGACCGACAACGCCTATGTCACCGGCAACATCGTGAATGTAGAGCCGCAGACATCCGGCGTTGTTGTCTCCGTGGAGGCCGACACAGGAACGTTCGTAGAAAAAGGTAAAACACTTGTCAGACTAGGTAAAGCCGACGCCTCCGTGTCGCTGGAGAGAGCCAGGGCGGAGCTTGCGGACACTGTGCGCCAGACGATAGTGACGCGCCGACGCGCCCCCGAAGCGCAGGCTGTCGTGAAATTAAAAGAGACGGAGCTTGCGAAGGCGAAGGACGATTACAGACGCCGGAGCGGTTTGGCCGATGGCGACGCAATTTCCAAAGAAGATTTGGAAAATGCAAAAAGCCGGTTGGAACAGGCTAAAGACTCTTTGAAAATCGCCAAGGCGCAGTTGGCTACGGCGATGTCGGCGAGGGGGTACGGGGCGGTTGAGGAGCAACCAGCTATCGAGCGGGCTAAAGCCCGGTTCGTCGAGGCGTATCTGGCGTGGCGGAGGATGGAGATAATGGCGCCGGTGAGCGGGTATGTCGCCAAACGTAACGCGCAGGTTGGAAAGCTTGTGAACCCCGGCCAGCCGTTGATGGCCATAGCGCCGTTGGATGAAATCTGGGTGGAGGGCAACTTCAAAGAGGGGCAGATCGCCACAATCCGCGTGGGGCAAAAGGTGAAGCTCACTTCCGACCTTTACGGCGGATCGGTTGTATATGATGGAAAAATCGCAGGGCTTGGGGCCGGAACCGGAGCGGTGTTCGCCCTCATCCCGCCGCAGAACGCCACAGGCAACTGGATTAAGGTCGTACAGCGCGTTCCCGTGCGGATAACTCTAGACCAGGCGCAGATAAAAGCGCGACCGCTGGTGTTGGGGCTTTCGATGCGGGCGGAGGTGGATATCACGAATCAGGACGGCCCGACGCTGGCTCCCATCGGAACGGTCACCGGGTCATTCAAAACCGACGTGTATGAGAAACAGATAGAAGGCGCGAAAGAGCTGGCGGACGAAGTTATCGCAAGGGCGAAGAACGGGAAGGGGGAGTGAAGGAATCCAGTCCCACGGAGGATGGCCTAATGTCGTATCCACACGCTGGGCGCAGTGTCGGGTGGACATGATACCATTGAGAGTGCAAAGGAGGGTTGAAGCATGAAACGCGAGATCATATTCCAGATTGAAGAAGAGCCGGAAGGGGGTTTTATAGCCAAGGCCACCGGATACGCAATCTTTACACAAGCCGATTCCATAGAAGAGCTGAAAGCCAATGTTCGGGAAGCAGTGGATTGCCATTTTGGGGAAGATGAAAAACCAGCCCTTATTTGCTTACGATTCGTGAAAGAAGAGATTATTCCAGCATGAAGCTCCCACGGGATTTTAGCGGAGAAGAATTTTCACGTCTTTTGTCCCGTCATTTTAGATACAAACGGCTCCGCCAAAAGGGAAGTCACCTACGCATGAGTTCCGATTTCATGGGCATCGAACATCAAATCACAATCCCTTTGCATGAGACGCTCAAACCGGGAATGTTGAACGCCTTATTGGTTGAAGTGGCGGCTTATCTGAAGATGGATAAGAAAACGCTGGTTGAGAAAATATTTAGATAACTGATAGTTGAGGCTTGAAAAGTTCGCATCACAGAAAGCCTATGTAACATGACAGAAACATCAGGCCCACCGCAAAGCTCCGCCCCTCCCCTGCCCCCGCTCAAGGGGTTTCCGCTGGGGATGACAACGATATTCCTGTCGCTGGCCACGTTCATGAACATCCTGGACACCACCATCACCAACGTATCAATCCCCACAATCGCTGGGAATCTTTCGGTAACCCCGCAACAGGGAACGTGGACAATCACCTCATACGCCGTCAGCATGGCCATCGTCGTGCCGCTTACGGGTTGGCTTGCCCTGCGCTTCGGCGAGGTGCGGCTGTTCACTACATGCACGCTTCTTTTCACGCTGACGTCCGTCATGTGCGGCATGGCTCCCACCTTCGAGGTTCTGGTAGTGTTCCGCTCCATTCAGGGCGCGGTGGCCGGGCCTATGATACCGCTGTCGCAAAGCCTATTGCTACGCAACTACCCGGAAGAAAAGCGGGGGCTGGCTCTGGCTTTCTGGTCAATGACCACGACCGTCGCGCCGATACTCGGCCCTATACTTGGCGGATATATAACCGACAACCTCGGCTGGCCGTGGATTTTTTATATCAACGTCCCGATAGGGGTCTTATCCGCGTGGGGCGTATGGACGATGTTGCGGACGCGCGAATCCAAAACGGTGAAAAAACCGGTGGACTTGACGGGGCTTGCGCTTCTTTTCATTGGGGTCGGTAGCCTGCAACTGATGCTCGACCAGGGACACGACCTCGACTGGTTCGACTCCCCTTTCATACTGGGGCTGGCGGCGATGTCCGTCGTTGGGATCGTCTATTTCGTGGTGTGGGAGCTTAAAGAAAAACATCCGGTGGTGGACCTTACGCTTTTCGCCCGGCGTAACTATGCCGTGGGAACCATAGCCATAGCGTTGGGGTACACGGTTTTTTTCGCGGGAGCCGTCATATTCCCGTTGTGGTTGCAGACTCAAATGGATTACACCGCGACATGGGCTGGGCTTGCCACGGCGCCGATGGGAATAATGATGGTGATACTCGCGCCGATGGTGGGGAAGAACATGCATAAGTTTGACCTGCGGGCGCTGGCATTTTTCTCATTCATCGTCTTCGCCTTAACCAACTTCTGGCAGGGAAGCATGGACACTGGAGTTGATTACTGGAACGTCATACTCCCGCGTTATTTTCAGGGAATGGGCATGGCCTTTTTCTTTGTGCCGTTGACGACGATATCCCTGGCCGGTTTGCCGCCGGACAGGATAGCAAGCGCCGCCGGGCTGACCAGCTTTATCAGGATACTCGGCGGCGGATTCGGCGCGTCGCTGGCGGTGACGGTGTGGGATCAGCGCACGGAGTACCATCGCAGTTACCTTGTGGAGAGCGTGTCCCCGTTCAACCAGGTGTGGATGGAAACCGCCGGAAGCATGGCCGCGCAGGGGATGGGGCTGGAGACGGCGCTTAGCGTCGTGGAGCGGACTATCATGCGTCAATCGGCGATGCTTGCGGCGAACGACATTTTCCTCGCGTCATCCGCCACGTTTCTCCTGCTGGCGGCGTTTGTATTGTTGGCGAAGAAGGATACGGCGAGGCAGTAGGGGCAACCAATTTCAAATTGGAAAAACTGAATGGCTAAACCTCCATTATCTTTTGTAGCTCATCGGGCAAGTGTGTGGGTAAAACATCATAATTCTTCTAAACGACGCCAATCCCGAAAGACTACAAATGGCTTTCAAGATCGTGAAAGCTGTTATCAAGTAAGGCTGGTTGAAACCCTCACCCCAGCCCTCTCCCGCGATGTTACGCGGGCGAGGGAGAGGAATATTCAATTCTACTTTGATCCTTCAGTCGCAGGGCCTCCCTCAGGATGACAACTTGCCTCGGTCGCAAACCTCCTTCAGGATGACAACGGTCGCCGAGCTTCCTTCAGCAATATGCGGTGGCCATGCTTATCAGGGAATCAAGGACTCTCGTGGCTCTTGAAGTTATTGGCAGGCCGATATGGTAATATAACCAAACCGGATTATCTTCATACTCTATATCGGGTTATTTAAAGGGTGGGATGCCGATGGAAAGCGGATCGTTTATGAGCCCCACGCTTTCACCCCTCTTATTTTTAAAACGAGAGACGCTCTTCATGGGCGTTGCAGATTCCCCTCTTGCGATTATCAATCAACGCTGGCTAGGAGAAATTCCATGAGAAAAACCGTAGCTACCCTGAGTTTCGCGTTTGCGCTTGCCCTGATGGCGTCGTCAGCCGCATACGCCGCCGATCCTATAAAAATAGGCGTCGTCCTGCCATTGACTGGTACGGAGGCCAACTTCGGCGAGATAGAAAAACTCTCGTTTGAGATGGCTCTCGAAGAGATCAACGCCAAAGGCGGAGTTAAAGGCTCGCCCATCAACGTTATTTTCGAAGATGACAGCAGTAAACCCGACGTGGGCCGGAGCGCCATCGAAAAGCTTATCCGTCAGGATGGCGTGGCTCTGGTCGGCGGCGGATACAGCTCGTCGGTCACAGCGGCGATGGCTGGCGTGGCCGTCAATAACGCCTTCCCGCTGGTTATCAACACAGGTTCGGCGGACAACATAACAGAGCCGTGGACATACACGGTAAGCGGCCAGATGGCCGCCAAAAAGAAAAAGGCCATGAGCGAAGAGACTGACGCCGCAAAGAAAGAGGCGTTGAAGAAAGAAGCCGACGAGCTTGCCGCCAAAGCGGAGCAGGAGGCGGCCACCATCATGCCGCGATACGCCATATTCCGCATCAACCCGCCCGCAAGCGAATACGCCAGCGGGATCGAATCGTTGTTGACCGATGTGATAAAGCCCAAGACGGCGGCTCTTCTTCACGAGAACAGCGCGTTTGGAACCAGCTCTGCGGCGGACGTGGAGAAGCGGCTCACCAAACTTGGGGTCAAGATTCTCATCAAAGAGAGCTACGACAAGGCTTCCATAGACTTCAAGCCTGTCCTATCCAAGGTCAAAGAGGCCAACCCGGATATCGTTTACATGGTCTCCTACGTCAACGACGCGGCTCTGTTGATGAACCAGTCCATGGAGCTGAGGCTCAACCCGAAGATGTTCATTGGCGGCGGGGCCGGATTCACCATGCCGGAATTCCAGAAGAACGCCGGGAAGGCTTCGGAAAAAGTCGTCTCCGCAACGTTGTGGCACCAGACCCTCAAATATCCCGGCGCGAAGGAGTATTACGACAAGTTCCTCAAGAAATATAACCGCGACACGGAATATCACGGAGCCGAGGCTTACGCGGCGATGTACGTTATAGCCGACGCGCTCAAACGCGCAAAGTCGCTTTCCAAAGAGGACATCGCCAAAGCTCTTTCCGAGACGGACATGATGACGGTGTTCGGCCCGGTGAAGTTCGCCACATACGGCAAAAAGGCGAACCAGAACAAAGGCGAGGCTTATGTCGTGCAGTGGATCAAGGGCGAACAGGAAATCGTCTGGCCCAAGAAGTACGCGACGACGGATGTCGTGTTTCCCGTGGATTGGATAAAGGAGAGGCAGTAACACTTACCCTCGCCCCTTGCGGGAGAGGGTCGCCCCGAAGGGGCGGGGTGAGGGGTTTAATTAAACCCCCTCGGCCCTAGCGGGCCACTCCCCCTTTGTAAGGAGGAGAAAGGGGCGTGAGCGCCGGATATTTGGGGGCCTGATGGATCTTTTCCTGCAAACGCTGGTATCTGGACTGCTGAAGGGCGGCCTTTACGCGGTAATCGGCATCGGCATGACGCTCATCATGGGCGTGATGGGGATTATCAACCTCGCCCACGGCCAGATGATGATGGTGAGCATGTACATCACATACTCGCTTTTCGCATACGCCGGGGTCGATCCTTACGTCTCTCTGCTCGTGAGCGTGCCCGCCATATTCACGCTGGGGCTATTCATCCAACAGCGTCTGCTCAATCCGCTTCTGCGGGCGGAGACTATCCTGCCGGAGAACCAGGTGTTGATGACCGTCGGCGTTGGGATGGTTCTTACGGAGATAATGCGGTTCATTTTCACGTCCGATTACAAGTCGGTGCGCACCTCCTATTCAAGCTCGACATTTTTCGTGGGTAACATATCGTTCTCCGTTCCGTTGACGATAGATTTTCTCATCGCGATTCTCATGACGGCGGCGTTGTTTCTGTTCCTCATAAAGACCGACCTCGGAAGGAGCGTCCGCGCCACAGCGCAGGATAAAGAGGCGGCGGTGTTGATGGGTGTGGATTCGGAACGGATAACCTACATAACCTTCGGCATCGGCTCGGCCCTTGTCGCGGCGGCGGGAACTTTGCTGATACCGGTTTTCTACCTGTATCCCGATATCGGCGGGCCGTTCACGCGCAAGGCGTTCGTCATCTGCATACTCGGCGGGCTTGGCTCGGCGGTGGGGGCGATATTCGGCGGAGTGACGCTTGGCCTTGCGGAGGCGTTCGGCGCGACATACGCGGGGATGGAGTTCGAGGACATCATCGGGCTTGTGATATTCCTGCTCGTTCTCCTGTTCCTGCCCGGCGGGTTCAAACGGATTACAAAGGTGTGACGGTGAACAGGGGGATTGTCGCTCAAATCGCGGTGTTGGCCGCGCTTGCCGTCATACCGCTGGTGGTGCATAACGATTATTACCTGCACCTGCTGATACTTGCGTTGATGTGGGTGGTGATAGGCTCCGCATGGAACCTGCTGGCGGGGTACACCGGGCAGGTCTCTTTCGGCGATGCGGCTTTTTTCGGGACGGGCGCGTACACGGCAGGGCTGTTGGTGATTCACTGGGGCTGGTCGGCGTGGTGGGGCCTGTTTTTTGGCGGGATAATGGCGGTCGTTATCGCGTTCCCGTTCGGGTGGATATGTTTCCGTCTGCGCGGGGCCTACTTCGCGTTGGCCACTCTGGCGCTTAACGAGGTGCTACGCCATGTCGCCACCATATGGGAGTCGTTCACCCAGGGGATGGTGGGGATAATGATAATGCAGTCGTATATCTCCAAGCTTCCCTACTACTACATCGCGCTTGCGTTGGCGGCGCTTTCGATAATAATAATCAGGCTCGTGATGCGTTCGCGGCTCGGATATTATTTCCTCTCCATCCGCGAGGATCAGGACGCCGCCGAAAGCCTTGGCGTCAACACGCATTTCTACAAGATGCTCTCGCTTGTCATCGCCGCATGGCTGACCGGGGTCGCCGGGGCGTTATACATGAACTATATGGGTTTCATTGACCCGCACGTAGTCTTCTCCCTGCACGACATCTCTATCATGGCGATACTCGTCGGGATAGTCGGCGGCGTAGGCACGACATACGGCCCGGCGGTGGGTGCGTTCATCATGGTGCTGGTGCAGGAGATGTTCCGCACGGCGGGGTTTGGCTACATAAAGGCCGCCGCAAAGTTTACGGATGTCCAGTTCCTTATTTCCGCTTCGGAGCAGTTGACCAAAGGCCACGCGCTTGGGTTCGGGATACTTGTCGTTCTTGTCATCCGCTACATGCCAAACGGAGTGGTGGGCGATTGGGGCAAGCTGATGATAGCTCTCAGGTTGCAAAAGACGGGGAGGGCGAAATGAGTTTTTTCAGGGCCGACAACCTTGTAAAACATTTCGGCGGGCTGGCGGCGGTCAACGGGGTCAGTTTCGAAGTCAACGAGGGCGAGATATTCGGCCTCATAGGCCCAAACGGCTCCGGCAAGACGACGTTGTTCAACCTCATCTCCGGCTTTTACAAACCGACGTCCGGCGAAGTCTATTTCATGGACAGGCGCATTGACGGACTTAAACCGCACAAGATAAACAGGCTCGGCCTTGTCCGCACGTTCCAGGTGGTGCGGCCGTTAAAACGCATGACCGTTGAAGATAACGTGATCGCCGCCGCGTTCGCGCAATCCGGGTCGTTGCGGGAGGCTCGCAGGATAGCGCTTGAGACAATCGAGTTTTGCGGGCTTGGCAGATGCAAGGACATGCTCGCCAAAAGCCTGACCATCGGCGACCGCAAACGGCTGGAGATAACACGGGCGATGGCGACAGGGCCGAAGCTGATATTGCTCGACGAGACGTTCGCAGGACTCAATCCGTCTGAGCAGGACGAGGCGATAGGACTTATCCGCAAGATAAAAGCCAGCGGCGTGACCATCATAATCGTCGAGCACATAATGAAAGTGATAATGACGATAAGCGACCGCGTGCACGCGATCAACTTCGGGCAGACGCTCACCGAAGGGACTCCGTCGCAGGTTGTTTCCAATCCCGGCGTCGTGGAAGCGTATCTGGGCGAGGCGTATCATGCTTAAGGTTGATGGGGTGGATGTGTTTTACGGCGACATGCAGGTGTTGTGGGAGGTGTCGTTGACCGTAGGGGATGCGGAGATCGTGGCCCTGCTCGGAAGCAACGGGGCGGGGAAATCCACAACGATAAAGACGGTTTCCGGGCTATTGAAGCCTCAAGCCGGACAGATAGAATTCGATGGCGTGCGGCTGGATCAGATTCCTGCCAACAGGATAATACATAACGGCATAGCCCATGTGCCGGAAGGACGCAGGCTTTTCACGGAGATGACGGTGGAGGAAAACCTCATCATGGGATCGTTGAGGCCCGAAGCCAAACGCGCCCGCACGGAGACTATGGGATGGGTGTACGACCTTTTTCCGCGACTGCGCGAACGCCGCAAACAGCCCGCCGGAACATTGAGCGGCGGGGAACAACAGATGGCGGCCATCGGACGAGGGTTGATGGCCAAACCGAAGCTGTTACTGCTCGACGAGCCGTCGCTGGGGCTGTCGCCGCTATTGGCGATGGAGATATTCAGGATAGTCAAAGTCATCAACGACGCTGGAGTCGCGGTTCTGCTCGTGGAGCAGAATGTGAAGAGGAGCCTTGCCATCTGTCACCGCGCATACGTTCTTGAGAACGGGCGGATGACGTTGAGCGGAACCGGCGCGGAGCTTTCGGCGAACGAAAAAGTGAAAGAGGCGTATCTGGGGATATGACGAAAATCGGGAGGATAGGGCGATGCTAGTCAGAGACTGGATGACCAAGGACGTTGTGTCGGTGGACGATGACACCCCGATAATGAAGGCTGGAGCGCTGATGCGGGAGAAACGGATACGGTTTTTGCCCGTCGTGAACAAGCATGGGAGCCTGACAGGGGTTTTGACGGACAGGGACTTGAAGGCGGCCTCCCCATCGTGCGCCACAAGCCTGGACGTGTACGAGCTCAATTACCTGCTGTCCAACGTAAAAGCCGGGGAGATCATGACGCGCGATCCCGTCATCGTAAAACAGGACGAGACGATAGAGTTCGCCGCCGCGTTACTGCTCGACAACAAGATATCCGGCCTGCCCGTCGTGGACGCAGGGTTAAAACTAGTTGGAGTGATAACGCAGAGCGACGTGTTCAAGACGCTCGTGAAAATCACGGGGACGCTTGTGGGCGGGGTGCAGTTCGCCTTCCATCTGGACGACAGGCCGGGATCGTTGAAGGAAGTCGCCGACGAGATACGAAGGCTCGGCGGGCGCATTGTGAGCGTACTTACGCATTATCCAGAAAGCGGCGACAAATTCCGCGAGGTGTATTTGCGGATAATGCATGTCCCGGCGGATCAGCTGGAGAATATGAAAAAAGAGTTGGGCGCGAAGTTTCGGATACTTTACGTTGTCGAAGATTTTGCCGAGGAAGTGAAGCGGAGGAAGAAGAGGTGAGAGTCTCGGATAAACAGTTGCCGCTCACCCTTTGATGTTTATTATCGGAGTAAGATGACGCTGTACCTCCACAAGGTTTTCCTGAAGTTTCATTATCTCGAAAATATCCTTGTAGGCTGACGGGGCTTCGTCGAGCGTGGCTCTTTCGACTCGCGCGGTGACGCCTTCGAGCTGTGCGCGGAAATCGTCCATGCTTATTTTGTCTTTGGCCTGCGTCCTGCTCAACGCCCTGCCTGCCCCGTGCGAGCTTGAATAGAGGCTCTCCGGGTTTCCTTTCCCCACGACGATAAAGCTTCCGTCCCGCATGTTGCCGGGTATCACGCCCGCCATGCCAGCCTCGGCGTGCGTCGCGCCTTTGCGGTGTATCCACATCCCATCCTTTTCCTCGGCGTGGTTGTGGTTGCGGTTGATGAATTCCAGAGTCTGCGGCGCAGAGCCTTTTTTGGCGTAGTGATAGATTTCTCTCAACACTCTTTCGATGATGCGCTTGCGGTTTTCCAGAGCGAACTCCAGGCAGAACTTCATGTCGGTGATGTAATCGCGCCCCTCACCGCTTTTCACGGGGA
>JADGAO010000102.1 GCA_015231995.1 Nitrospinota bacterium
TGGTTCGTCCGTAAGGGGTAGGGGCGGTGGGGCTGGCAGTCTGGCTGGATACGAATACGAATTTCGCTGAAACTTTCTTAGATGCCAATAGAAGAGCTAGCGTGGTCGAGAACTCCTGCTCCTTGCTAATGGATGTTTCCATCGAGGTATTTGCGGCAAGGTGGACAACCATGTCGGTTTCTACTGGTAATGTTATTTCGCCAGCGGAGCGCAAATCGAAAGGAAGCCATTCATAAGGGTAGTTCGTAAGTTTGCGATGTGACAGCGCCACGATTTGCTGCCCACGCGCCACGCAAATATCCACAAACCTGGAGCCGATATATCCTGTTGCGCCCGTAACGACGATTTTCATTTATTGCGACGATCTTTAAAATGTATGACAGGCGACATTAAAGTAGATTTGGCTTAATTGGGTTAAATCGCTGTCGGATTGGAATTGCGTTTCGACATGTCGCGCCTACTTCGAATCTTTTTTGCAGGAACGCCTACGTTAACGGAATATTCTTCCGTATTTTTTGTGACCACTGCGTTGGCTCCTATCACCGATCCTTTGGCTAATGTTATTCCCGGCATGATTACAGCGCCTGCGCCGATCCATACGTCGTCATTTATCACGATTTTCTTTGGAATAACTACGCGTGAAAATATCGACGGCTCAATGCCTTCGA
This sequence comes from Nitrospinota bacterium, assembly GCA_015231995.1. GTDB lineage: Bacteria > Nitrospinota_A > UBA7883 > UBA7883 > JACRLM01 > JADGAO01. Next base: position 669 of record JADGAO010000102.1, read on the forward strand.
TAGGATGCTCTCCTGATGAAATCGTGACATTGCTTCCTATCAATACATTATTTCCGAATTCGATACCTCCGACCCCATTTATATAGGTTTCGCTGTTGACGCCGAGGCGCGTTCCGGCGACTATCCGATCGGAATGTATGATTGTGACTCGTGGCTGTATCCAGGGAAAACCGTCAATTTGCTTGAAAAATAGTTTGCTCGTTATGCCGCGTAAAAAGACGCCAACCAGGGTTGGGATTAACGACATCAATCCAAAAAAGAGAGACTCCAGTTCCAGCCTGAATATGGTGGATATGGAGTAACATTTGGCTTTCTCCATCAGAAACTTTATGTATTCCATTATTGGCGTCTCAAAATTGTCCGAATGATAACAAAAGTTCTGTGGAGGCAAACTCAGGCGATTGCGGCATATTATTATGACGCGCTCAGACGCCGGATGTTTTCTGTGATTTGGCTAAAGGCTTGTCATCAGGGGCCTGCCTGCGAACCAGGGCTATCTCTTTTTCAAAGTGTCGAATCTGCTTGTGTTGATCGGTGACGATAATCGAAAGATGAAGGACGATTGCGCCCAACCCCATTATCGCGACAACCAGAATAGCCGCTGGCGTAAAATAGATGCCGAGAAGTAAAGCGAGATTTTCAACGAAACCGGGAAACACTCCCATTGAAACAAAAGTGATGCTGGCTAAAAACCAGGTGATAGCGTAGATATTGTAAAGCCTGCGGCGCCTGACAAGATAGGAAACGATCAACAATACCAGTATCCCTAATAGGATGCAAATAAGGCGGGCCTTTAAACTCATCATTATTTGGCGATCCTTTTTAAGGAGATGGGGATCGACAGCACAAGGTCAACAATGTTTTTGAACATGTAGAAAAATGCAATCCAGGGAGAAAAGGAAGAGACACCGTGAGTGCGCGGCGCCATGTTGATAAACTCTTCTTTAATTACAAATCCGGCCTTTCGAGCCATCCAGATCGCGCGGATTTCGGAATATTCGAACTTGTTATCCTGCGCGAAAAATTCGATCACTTTGGAATTGTAAATCTGGCATCCAGAGGTGCAGTCAGTTATTTTCACTTTGTAGAGGGCTTTTAATAAGAAAGAAATAGTCTGGATGCTTATATTTCTCAAAAAAGTCGGGGTGTAATCCGCGTCCCCCAAAAAGCGGGAGCCGATTACAAAGTCGGCCTCGCCGGAAATAACATGCGCCAATATTTTTTTGATCTCGCTTGGTGGATGTTGGCCGTCGGCGTCAATACGAACCAGATATCCATATTTCTCGCGGTAGGCTACAAGTATCCCGGCTTCGACCGCCGCCGCGATCCCGAACTCCTTGGCAACCTGGATAACTTCGGCCCCGTGGCTAAGCGATACGCCGACGGTATTGTCGCGGGAGTACCCGTCTATCACCAACACATCGCAATCGCCTAACTCTTTTTTTATCCCTGATATTACATCCCCTATTGCTTTCTCTTCGTTGAGGCTTGGGATGATGACCAGTATTTTACCCTTCAAGACGGAACCCCCTCGATCCGTTTCAACGCCGTATCGAGGTTCTCGGCGTTTTCAATCCCAATCCAGAAGTCGTCAATCCTGTAGGCTCCCACCTTTTCCCCTCGGTTAAGGAAGCTATTGACCAAATCCGGCATCGTGAAATATTCGTCATCAGGAATAAGGCGAATCGAGCGGCTCTTCATCACATAGATACCGGAACTGATGCTGTAGCGGGTTTCCGGTTTTTCTATAATCCGGTTTATCTGACCGTCGGTGATATCCAACACCCCAAAACTGCTTTTCTCGACTTTCTCCACATAACCAACCACCAGGTCATATTGATGCTCTTTGGCGAACATGACCATATTTTCGAAATTCAGTTCCGTGTAAATATCCCCGTTAATAAGGAAGATATATTCGTCGTCAATAAACTCTTTTCTCATAAGGGTAAGCGGCCCGGCAGTTCCGAGCGGCTTTTCTTCATGGAAATATTTGATATTCACTCCGAACCGGCTTCCATCCCCGAAGTATGCGCGCACCAGTTCCGCCTGATACCCCGTCGAAATGAGAAATGAACTGATATTGCTTTTTTTGAAGCGGTTAATCAAGTGTAAAAGAATAGGGTCCTCGCCAATAGGCATAAGGGGTTTGGGGATGACGAACGAAAAGGGGCGAAGGCGAGTCCCTTTTCCACCGGTCAAAACGACTACTTTTGTGTCATTGGCGGGCATTGGGAACTCCCTGCTCGAATAAAACGGTTTCCTCAAGCCCCTGTTCAATCATGATTCGTGGAGTCCATCCTGTCGCTTCGGTCAACTGTCCTATATCCGCCACGACATAACGCTTTTCATTCGGGCGGAGCTTATCCCGGTCTATCACTATCCTGCCGCCAAAATTAAGTATCCGGGTTAAAATCTCAACGACAGTTTTAACTGAAGATCCGCACCCGGTTCCAAGGTTAAAAACGCGCTGTGGCTGATTATCCAACAGGCTTATAGCTAACAAACCTTCGATTACATCGTCTATATAAATAAAATCACGGATCGCATCCATGTTGCCCATCGATATTTCCTGGGAATTCGACATCTGCGATATCAGTGATGGGATTACCGCCGCGTTCGACTGTCCGGGGCCATATACATTGGCAAGGCGCGCAATACGCACGGGCAATCCAAATTCGCTTACGTAAGAAAGCGCGGCGTATTCGGCGGTGATCTTTGTGGCGGAATAAACCGAATCGGCTACCAGCCGGTCCGATTCCTTGAGGGCATGTTCGTTCTGATCGTCGAGCCGTCCATATACCCCAAGCGTTGAAGGTATGATCACGTTTTTTATTCCGGGTTGGTTTCGCGCTACTTCAAGAATATTTATCGCGCTTTGGAAACTTGATTGAAGAGTGTCAAAAGGAAACTTATGCGCTATGCCTGCGTTATTTTGTCCGGCCAGATGAAAAACATACTCGATAGGCTTGGCGAAATATTCCTGTGACGACCTGAAACATTTTTTAACTTCGTCAACGTTCGTCATATCGGCGACGCTGATTCCATCGCGGGCCGTCCGATCCACCGCAATCACCCGCGCCCCATGATTTTTTAACGTAGCGGTCAGGTGGTTCCCTATGAATCCGCCAGCCCCTGTCACTAATACTGAGGCTTCCTTCAGTAGATCGAAATTCATGGAAGACCTAGACGTTGTAGCGGTCATGTTTATATGCGCCTTGATTGCGGGTTAGCCATTCAATGGTCTCGGCCAACCCTTTGTTCAAATCATATTTCGGTGACCAGCCCGTCGCGTCGCAAAGTTTTTTGTTGTCGCAGTAGAGGCGCTCGACTTCGCTTTGAGCTGGACGCACACGCTGGCTGTCGCTTACGATTTCGACCTCAGTTTTCATTAGGCGGGCTATCGTATGTACAAGGTCGCGGACTGATATCTCAGTCATCATACCGATATTTACGTACTCGCCGTTAAACTTGTCCTGCTTTGCTACTTCCAAAAAGCCGGCGGCGGTGTCTTTGACAAATGTAAGATCTCGCGTGGGGTCAATATTGCCGAGGTTGAGTTTTTTCTGCCCACCCAGTATCTGGATTATGACGCTTGGGATGATGGCGCGGGCGGATTGCCGTGGGCCGTAAATGTTAAAGGGCCTTGCGATTTTCACCGGAAGCGCGAATGACCTGAAGTAACTTACCGCCAGGTTATCGGCGCCGATTTTTGAAGCCGAATATGGTGACTGCCCGACCATCGGATGTTTTTCATCCATCGGCACATACTGGGCTGTCCCATAGGTTTCGCTGGTTGATGTCACGATTACGTTGTTTGTCCCCAAAGCTTTTGAGCTCTGCAAGACGTTATAGGTTCCCTCGACGTTGGTTTTAATATAGGCCAGAGGCGAGACGTATGAATAGGGGATCCCAATCAGTGCCGCCAGGTGAAAAACAGTGTCAACACCTTTCATGGCGGCGTGAACCGAATCGTAATCCCGGATATCGCCGGATATCACCTCGATATCTTTTTTACAGGATGATGACTCCAGCCAGCCCCAATCGTTCCTGAAATTATAATGAGTGAACGCTTTGACCTGATAGCCGAGTTCGACGCATTTTTCGGTAAGGTGCGAGCCTACAAAACCAGCCGCTCCAGTCACCAATACTTTCATTAAATCGAGTTTTCCCGCTAAAATTAACGTATGGATTTTACTTCATGCCGCTGGAATTTGCCAGCAAATAAAGATTCAAAAACAATGCTATACGCGGCTTTGGCGAGGCTGTCGCCGGGAGGCCAAAGCTTATTGCCGTAGTGAATTGCTTTTGAACTCTAACGGAATCGAAGTGTGCCCGGTGACATAAACTATGGCGTTAGCGGCGGTTAGCGGGACAGTCACCTCCATCGAATGTTCAACCAAATCTGGTGAGCATTCGAATGTTTTGATGTCCACGTTGACAAACTGTCCTTTGGCGTCAAGCCAGTTGATTTGAATCCTGCCAGTCGTAGGCTCTTTGGCGCAACGGGCGACAACTGTGTTCCGGTAACGTTGTCCGGCTGAAACCGCAACCACCTGGATCGCGGATGAAGAGACATTCACTAGGATAACTTTCCTATCAGCGTCGTATTTAGCCTCGCCACTCAAGGTCCAACCTGTGGAGGAGGCGAAATCAGGATTGATTAGCAGTTCCTTTTTAAACCGGTAATCGGCTTTGATTTTTCGAATGCTAATCGAGCCGAACTCGGCAACCTGCTCGGTGACTTTCATTATATGCCCTTGTATCACTCCGTTGTCGGGACAACAATTAGCGCCATTCCAATTCGAATCGAGAATGATAAAATCCACATTCCGCTTGGAAAAAACGTCAACGGCATTCTGCTCGTTCTGGATTGCCATTATTTCTTTTTGAAACGCAATGTTATACCAATTGGGGAAAAGCGGGTCGGCCGATAGTCCGGCGGCCGAAGGGTAGGAAAAAACCGCCACCGGCGTCCGTCCAGTATTGAGCTGATTGACCAATTCAACGGCTGTTCTAATGGGAAGGCGGTTTAGTAAATATCTTTCCCTCCTGGACTTGTCGCCAATCGCCTTGAGCGGAAAATCGCCGAATTGAGCCGCCGAATTGAGGAATATGACATTTAACGCCACAGCTCCCACTGCCGCGCCGCGCCACCATATTTTTGCAGACGTTCCTTTTGAAAGAGCCGCGCTTAACGCTACGCCGATGACTGCCGCCATTATCGGCCACACTGGAAAGATATACCGGAAATAACTCACCGACCGGAATACAAGGGCGACAATCAAAGTTCCGAGAATAAGTAATGCTATAGCCCTTAGTTGTCTTGCCAAAACCAGCGCAACTGCACCTGGCGCGAAGAGTAGCAACCACTGAAAGCCAGGAGCCCCGGCTTTGGCCTCAAGGTAGTTGCCCGAATCAAACGTCCCTTTGTAAAGGATATCCCATGTCAAACCCTTGCCGTACATCATGGCTGTCGCTTCATCGCCGGCGGCTCCGGGATATAAAGGCGATTTAAAAACCTTGTTGAAATATGGGAAAACCGGGTTTCCGGTAAGTATCCATGCCGTCGTATACGGAATCTGAGCGATAGCCAAGGCCAGAACGAGGCCGGCAAAAAAAGTCGGAAGGCTTATGGCCTTGTACCATGATCGGTATCTAAGGATCACCACCAGCGTCACCGCAAGCAACATCGGAAAGGTTACAGCTTTTGAGGTCAGTGCAAATCCGAACAGCAACGTGGCAATTGGCGCATCATATTTCGGTTTGCCCGAAGTCGAACAAGCCCTCAAAACCGCCAGGATGCCTAACACGACAAACGACGCCCAGACCGATTCGATAAAGAGACTGCTACTTTCGGTGAAAGCGATAGGGGAAGATAGGAAAATGAGAGCCGCCCATCTTGCGCCCTGCGCGGAAGCTCCCGCCCACAGGGCAAGGTCGCGCGCCAACCAGCCGAGAATGAAAATGAACCCAACATTGATTAAACGCGTAGCTGTCTCGCCAGCGAGCATGTAGCCAACGGAGAAAATCCAGTCGCCCAACATCGGGTTGACGGCCCACACATAGAGACTTGCGTCGAATCCCCATTGATGACGCAGGGCCAGATGTCCTGGAACAAACAAGTGTATGGCCAAAGCGTCCGCTCCCACCTCCGGCATGAACGCCACGACGAAATGAACCAGCCCGACGACTGTGATGGCTACATCAAGTCCGTTGAAGTTGATCCCATCAACGTTTTTTTGCGCGGCCTGCGCAGAAAGTTCGCCTCCTTCTTTTACAAGCGTTCGCCAACCCAGGATTATGGGTAGAGCAAGAGCGACTCCATATAATCCAGGATAGCTCACCGGGAAATGAGCGATCAGCCCAACCGTAACGCCGTAAAAACCGGCTCCGACCAGCAAACTTGTCAGCCAGCTATCCCCCTCGAACCTCAGGCGGAGCAATCCAAGAATAGCTCTTCCTAACAGGGCGGAGGCGACAGCGAACCATAAAGTCACAAGTAATGGCCATATAGCCCCAGCCAAAGTCGCAATGCCTATTCCTACAATGGCGCCGGTCAATAACGCGCTTCGTTTGCTTAGTAAAGAACCGGCGATGACCAGAGCCGCGCAGATAGCCATGAAGGCTGTATAGGTAGTTATCGCGCCACCTCCCCACCAGGGCAAGGCGTTTGGCCAGGCCATATGCGCAAGTCCCCAACAGGTCAGCAACGTCCCTGCGATAAGGGCTATCCAGACAAATATCGCGCCGGTACGTTCCATTAATTCGGAACCTTTCGGCAGTAGTAGAGTTCGGTGTTCAGAATGCCCAATTCAGGGATGTCCTCGCGCGAATACGCCACCTCAAAACCAAGTTTGGTTAAACTATCGTCGAGGTCGCGCCCATACACTCGATAGGATAGGGCGCTTCCGCCATATAAATTAGCATCGCCATGATATTCGGGATTCAGCAAATGTATATCCTTAGCGGGGTCATTGGGGTCTGTGACCTGGACCCTTATCAAGGATGCGCTCATATTCCTGTTATTGGGGACCGTGAAAACGTGGACGCCTCCAGGACGCAAAACACGATGGATTTCCATGTGGGCGAGGGCATCAAGCCGCACATGCTCCATTACGTCGCTGGTGATGACAACATCCAAAGACGAGTCGGCGAATGTCAGGCTCTCCAGGTTCTGGTTTGTAACTCCGGGTGTTATTAGTTCACCCAATGGGCGTTTAGGCTTGAATTGCGACAATTCGACGTCAATCCATCCGCTGGCCTTTAAAAGATCAGGCAAAGGATAGGCGCGAGGTTCGAAATAAAACGGTGGCTGAGTATCGTAAATGCGCAACTTTTTCTGCGAAACTATACGTTGGAGGGCGGCAAGCGATTTGGCCTCCACCCCGGATATTTCGCCGATTGCGCGCAATATCCCGCGTGCGATGGAGCGGTACCTGCTTGTGGTCAGGCAATATTCGCAAGTGAGGGATTCCCGCCAGAGGGCCTCATCAGTATAGAAGAAACGGGCGTTGTTCCCGCAAACGTTACATTTGCCGGAAACATGTTTATATCCATTGAAGATCGAAGGAGCTGGCGTCAAATCGTCTTTTCGGTGCGTGTGTGGGATCCATTTCCCCCATTTGGCTTCATAGACAGCCTTGTTTTTATCGAAAAGGGCTTGCCGCTCCGTATTTTTGAGTTTGTTGAAAGAGGCCGATAAATGATGATGCACGAATACGTCCTCCGCGCAAACAACGCGCAACCCGGCTTGTTCCACGCGGCGGCAGTAATCGTCGTCCTCAAAAAAGCCCCTGCCGAAAGCCTCGTCAAGCGGCCCGACACGCTCGTAAACATCACGGCGCATCATAACGCAAAAGAAAGCCGCTGTCCGAAGCGGCAAAGTCTGCCCGATATGCCTCCGGGTGTATCCTGCGGACTCGCTGAGCATTTCATCCATGCTCCTGTAAGCGATTTCGATCTTGGCCTCATTGCCGATATTGTTGGTTACCGGGTTGATAAGCCCGACGCCGCTATCGCGACGCAGGTGATTGAGCAAAGTGCGAACCCAGCCAGGCGTCACATAGGTGTCGTTGTTTAACATCACAAGATACTCGCCGGAAGCGATAGCCAATCCCTGGTTATTGCCAGTGGCGAAACCTTTGTTATCGTCATTCAAAATCAGTTTCCTGTTCGGGGCCGCCGAGGACCACTCGATCAGAAACTCTCTAGAGCCATCCGATGAGGCGTTATCAACGACAATGATCTCCAATTGGGAGTATGCGCTGTATTTATCAATACTCGCAAGGCACTCTTTGGTCATGTCAAGATTGTTATACGTCACCACAATAACGCTGACCAGGGGATCTTCGGAGGAAGCCTCGACATAGGAAATCAAAGCCTCGACCCGGTGTGTCCAGGTCTGCTCCTTGGCGAAAGCTTGACGAGCGGCGATGGATTCTGGAGCCGCTGGCTGGCTTAACGAGGTTGCGACAGCCGAAAGGAAATCATCCGCGTTACCAGCCACATGAACCAGGTTCCCAAACTGTTTCATCTCCGGCAGATCAACTGTGACGACAGTCTTGCCGGCGCTAAGGTATTCGTAAAGCTTCACCGGATTGGTGGCTAGCGTCAGCGGAATAATCTTGAACGGTAACAGGCAAACGTCGAATCCGTAAAGATAATACGGCAGTTCTTTGTAGGGCGTCTCGCCGATAAACGTTACGTTTGGCGATTTCCCAAGCCTGGATTTGGCGTCAACCGTATCCGCCCCGACAAGCATGATAGCGCAATCGGGGAAGCGCTTTGCGACAGCCTCCACCAAGTCCTGGTCAAACCACTCGGCTATCGCCCCGTAATAACCGATGACCTTGCGTCCCTGTGGATCGCGGTAAACTGAAGCTGGCCGATGGGCGAAATGCCCATACTCGCCCGCGTTCCTGATCAGGGCGCGGCGTTTGGCCTGTTTCTCGATGATTTTATCCAGATAATCGGAAGTTGTGACCGTAAGGTCGGAGTCCCGGAATAATGCGCATTCGAGAGTTAAAACCTCAGCGGCGACATTGCCGAAACCTTCGTGGTGATCCATGCAATCGTAAACCATTCTGCTGTTCGGCAATACTCTCGCAATGCCATACCAAAAAGGGTGCTGGACTAAAGAAACCAGATTTTGCGAGTCCGCCCATTGAAGCGCTTCGCCGATGCTCTCCCGCAATTGCCTCACCGTTTCGACGGAAGGGGCAGAATAATAAATCATTGGCGAGCCTTTGGCGTACAGGTTGAGTTGAAACAAACGTCCGTCCTCATCCAACTGCTCCACGTCAAATCCAGGCCGCGCATCGTCCACCAGAAGCACGGAAATATAAAACACCCTCCGGCCGGAAGCAGACAGCCCCAACGCCAGATGCTGGGGGCGTTGATGTCTAAACTTCCAATCTATTACGCCCCAGATGATGTAATCGGGGCGCCCGTCAATCTGTGCGCTCGGCAGGACCCCCTGAGCCTGGAAGTGGGCGTTCGATAAAATGCGTTTTTGAATAGCAGTGGGTTGGTTGCCCGTGAATTTTAAGTAACCCCATTTGACAGCCATCCTGATCGGAGATGGCAATCTTTGATACGCGCTTCGCAATAATTCCTTTATATGAGCGCGGTCAAGGTCGCTAACCCTGCGGTTAATAATTATCCACTTCACCACGCCCAAAAAACGAAGCAGTTTCATAACACGATATCGCTTGATGGTCTCAAGCTCGGCCACGGCCGCATCCCTCTGGGACTGTAACGACTGGCCCCAGGCGGACACATCCTGAATCTGGCGATTGAGAGATAGAATCTGGGTGTCCCGCTCTGCAACCGATTCTTGTAATGATAGACCCCAGGTGGAGACTTCCTCGATTTCTCGGTTGTGAGTGTCCTCCAGTTCCTGTATCTGGCGATTGCGGGTATCCTCCAGTTCCTGTATCTGGCGATTGCGGGTATCCTCCAGTTCCTGTATCTGGCGATTGCGGGTATCCTCCAGTTCCTGTATCTGGC
>JADGAO010000103.1 GCA_015231995.1 Nitrospinota bacterium
AGCAAGCAGTTGTCATTCTGAGCGATAGCGAAGAATCTCTCCTCAACTTCGGAATTCGGGTTAATTGGCCGTTAAAAAAGGAGCTGGTTTATCTGGATATTTTGAATAATTAGGGGGGGGGCAGTGGCGGTTAATTACGGCTTGGCGCGGTATCTCACCTTCCTCCGCTCCTCGAACCCGCTCGCATGAGGGAAGACGCAAAACAGCAGTGTAGCGAAACAGCGCGTCCCTTAACCCCCTACCCTTCCACCACGTCCACCACCGCAAGCGTCAGGTCGTCGTCCATCCGCACGTTTTCAAGCTCTTCTTCGTCGAGCTCTTCGGGCAATCCTGCCACCCAGCGTTTCACGGCCAGGATGGTGGCCTGCCTCGCCATTTCCGGCGGGAGGCTCCGCCATCTTGCGGTCATTTCCTTCAACCGGCCCATCCCGAACAGCTCGCCGGCGGCGTTTGAGGCTTCGATCACACCGTCGGAACAGACGACTATGCGCGAGCCGGACCTGACAAGCGCGCGCCGTGGGGCGAGCGTCTCCAATCCGTCATCAAACAGCCCCAGCGGCAATGAGCCTGTCTCCAGTTTTCCGGGGTCGCCCAGAAGCTCTCTTGCCTCGTCTTCCTGGGGGTCGAGTATCAATATCGGATGCAGGGCGATGCGGAACTCCTCTATCCACACAAATCCCTCCTTCGCCGGAGCCTCCCCTTTCTTCAATATCCTCAGTATCTCTCCCACCAGAAACCGCCCCGTACCGAGCGATTCGAGCGCGGCATTGAGCGCCACAAGGGCTTTGTCTATGGACGAACCGGCCTTGAGCATGGCCAGCAAACCGCCCAGCGCGACCTCCTGAAACTTGGAGGCTCCTTTGCCGTGGCCGGATGCGTCGAACATGGCGAGCCATTCCACAGGCTCATCGGCGCCCGGGGCGCGCCCTTCCAGAAACCCCGCCCTGTCCCCGCCAGCTTTGGAGCATGGCTCCACCTCGACGCTTGCGAGCAGGCGGTGATCCCGCGGCTCTTTGCGCAAGAGGGAGCGGCCTATCTCCTCGGCTTCCCTATGTTCGTCCTCCAGCGCGTTTTTCACGCTTCTCACTTCCGCAAGAAGCTTTTGGGCGGCGCGGGTCAACTCCTCCTGTTTTGTGATATCCACTGTGTATATACGCAAAAGGTCGTTCTTCGGAATATACCGTAGCCTTCTGCCGTACATCTTGAACGTCTGGGAGAGGTCGTCGCCAATCTCCACCTCCATTACGTCGAGCGAAGCGTCCACTTTGTCCATCCTCAGCTCGTCGGCCACGTTTTTAATCCCGGCCAGCAGAGGATGCTCCCAGTCCACAAGGCCGCCCGCCATCGCAATCTCCGGGAAGGAGTCCCTGGCCGATCCGTTGGCGTAGTGTATCCGCCCGTCCGCCATGAATATTTCGATTATCGGGTCTGGGTTGTCCTCCGGTATCTTGGCGAGGCGCAACACCTCCCGTTCCATCTCTTCGCGGTGTTCGATGGAAAGCAGGAGGGGGCGGAAAAGCAGGAAATAAAGCGCTGGAAAAACCAGAACCACAAGGCCGAATGCGTCCAGCAACACGCTCGTCACTTCATTGAGCGGCGGCAGGTAATGCAGAGCGGTCATGATGACCGACTCCGCCGTGAAGATGGCGAAGGCCGTTATGGCGAGCAGGCGCAAGGGCGAGGCGAGTTTCCGGCCGGTGGCCTTATCCCCCGATAGGGGCGGTAAGCCCCCTTCCGCGTTCATCCCCTCTACCCCCCAAAAAAACCGCTATCGGCGCCCCCCCGGCGCCAAACTAACCTTTCAGTAACGGATGCCCAATCTCCTCGCGCAGGGCGATGTATGACTCCGCCACACGCCGCGCAATCCCCCTGACCCTGCCGATGTATCGCGTGCGTTCGGCGACGGAAATCGCCCCTCGCGCGTCGAGCATGTTGAACGCATGGCTGGCTTTCAAGCAAAAATCGTAGGCAGGCAGGGCCAGTTTTTCGTCGAGCAGGCGGTGGGCCTCTTTTTCGTATTCGTCGAACCAGCGAAGATGCAAAGGCACGTCGGCGTGGGTGAAGTTGTAATGCGAGAACTCCACCTCGTCGCGGTGATGCACCTGGCCGTAGGTGACTTTGTCGTTCCACTTAAGGTCGTACACGTTGTCGCAGTTCTGCAGGTACATAGTGATGCGCTCCAGCCCGTAGGTAAGCTCGGCGGTGATTGGTTTTAAATCTATCCCGCCGATCTGCTGGAAATATGTGTACTGCGTTATCTCCATCCCGTTGAGCCACACCTCCCAACCCAGACCCCATGCGCCGAGCGTTGGCGATTCCCAGTCATCCTCCACGAACCGTATGTCGTGATCCTCCGGCTTTAAGCCGAGGGCGCGAAGCGAGTCCAGATATATCTCCTGCGTGTTTTCGGGGTTTGGTTTCATCACCACCTGGAACTGGTAATAGTGTTGAAGCCTGTTGGGATTGTCACCGTAGCGTCCGTCCGACGGTCTGCGGGACGGCTCGACATAGGCGGCGTTCCACGGCTCCGGCCCGAGGGCGCGAAGGAACGTGTGGCGGTTGAACGTGCCCGCGCCGACCTCGATATCCGTCGGTTGCATAATCAAAAGGCCGCGTTTGGCCCAGTAGTTTTGGAGGGTCAGAATCACATCCTGGAAATACATGCTCAAAAAACCTTTGGTGTGGATGATTGGTTATTGATGAAGGATAACTTTGTCAGGCCCGGTTTGGCAATGGTTTGGTGAGGTTCTTTTCGTGGGGGCGGCTCGTGAGCCGCCCGCTTGCTTTCTCTCTGGTGCTATATCGCGGGAGAGAGCCTGCCCTGAGCTTGTCGAAGGGGTTGGGGTGAGGGCTATTTATATTGTCATTCTGAGGCGAAGCCGAAGAATCTATTTAGAGAACAATTTGTTCTACTTTGATCCTTCGGTCGCCAAGGCTCCCTCAGGATGACAAGACATGGAAGTCGTTTGACTATGCAAGGGTCTCTTTACCCGCAAGGGGCGAGGGGCCTTCAAGCCCTACTTGGCCCCCTCCAGCTTGCCTATCATGTCGTGCGCCTCTTTCATGCCTTTATCGAGAGACGCGGCCTTCCTGAAATACTCCAGCGCCTTGACGTCTTCCCCTTTGCGGTGATGCAACATCCCAACGTTGAAGTGCAAACCCGCGTCCGTTTCATCCATCGAAAGCGCCTTGTTGTACATCGCCAACGCCTTGTCGAAACGGCTCGCGCGAGATTGCGCTATCCCCAGCCGGTTGTAAACGTGTATCAGATCCGGGTCTATGTCCTGCGCCATTTCGAAATAGCCGATCGCCTCGTCTATCCAGCCTTTGGCCAGCGCGATGTTGCCTATCTCGATGATGAACATAAGGTCGTTCCTGCGTTTGGAGACGGCCAGGTCCAGCACCTTCAACGCTGTTTCCTTCTCCAGCGTCTCCGCCGCGATATTCGCCTTGAGCATCAGCGCCTTGGGATGATCCGGCGACATCGTGTCGGCTTTGCCCAACACGCGCAGGGCCGCCTCGGTATCGCCCATTTGAAAAAGAGTGTCGGCCATTTTGATGTAGCACTCGAAAAAATCCGGGCTTTCCTTGAGCGCCAGGCGGAAATGCTCCTTGGCCTCCTCGTGCGCTCCCCGCTCCATCGCCTCGATTCCCCTGTTGTAATGCTCCAGCGCCTTGGACTCGTCCATAGAGGAGCTTCGTTCCACCACGCCTTTTTTGAGAGTGTCTATCAGGGCCTGTTCGGCCTTGAGCGCGTTGAACGGGGTTTGCACCCACCGGATATGGGCGTCGGTGTTGGTGAAATGTTTCGGATACTCCCTGATCCTGGCGGTGAAAACGATCATGGGGGTTTTTCTGAAGCGCATGGATTCGATGAGATGGCGCAAAAAGTCCATCCCGTCGGGATGATCCACGGAAAAAATAAGTATGCTCGTGGTGGCCAGTTTAAGCTTTTCCCACGCCTCGTTCCACAGGTCGAACTCCAGAATGTCGCTTAGACCGTCTTCCCGGAAGACGTTTCTTATCTGTTTGCGCTCACTCTTGTTTTCGAGAATGATGGTGATACGTTTTTTTGCGTATTTTTCGAATAAGGCCCTTAGCGTCTTGTCGGTTTGAGCCATGTCCTGCCTAATATGGAACAATAGTCATCTAATTAGTAATGAATTAAAACATGACTTGTTGAAATTGGCAAATATTTCAGAATAAGGAAGTCATTCTGTTGCCGAGGGAGGCTTTTTTTGTCATCCTGAGGGCGGCCCTGCGACCGAAGGGTCAAGTGTAGAATAAAACATTCTTTTCGATAGATTCTTCACGGAGTTTACCCTGAGTCCTCGAAAGGCTCAGAATGACAATGACGATGGATTCTTCGCTGGCGCTCAGAATGGCAATGGTCGCTTCGCCCAGAATGACGTTACGCTTTCATAATGACAAACTCAACGCTTCCTCCATCGCGGATTTGAATCCGGGAATCGCCCGTTTGCATTGTTCCGTCCCGCAACAAAAAGCGATACGGAAATGCCCTTTGCGCCCAAAACCCACTCCGGGCACCACGAGAATATTCCTCTTCTTGAGAATTCCCGCGAACGCCACGTCGTCTTCGACAGGCGAACGGGCGAAGATGTAGAATCCGCCCATCGGAGCCGTAACCCTGTATCCAGCCGAAGCAAGCCCGTCCAGCAATATCCTGCGGTTTGCCGCGTACACATCCATCTGCGGAGGCGTGTCCTGGAAACCGGCCACCAGCCGCTGGAACAGCGCCGGGGCGTTGACGAAACCGAGTATCCTGTTGGACATCGTCATCGCGTCGAACACCCTGCCGGCGCTCTGCATCCCCGGATGGATGGCGATGTGGCCGATCCGCTCGCCGGGAAGGTTTAAATCTTTCGAGTGCGACGTGGCGGTTATCACCCGGTTGGACACCTTGAAAATGTTCGGGACGACCGCGTTGTCGTATGTCAGCTTGCGGTACGGCTCGTCCATCACGATATAAACCGGCCTGCCGTGAATCCTGGATTTTTCGTCGGCGATTTGCGCCACGGCTTTCAACGCGCTCTCTGGATAAACCGCGCCGGTCGGGTTGTTAGGGGAATTTAACACAATGACGCGCGTTTTGGCTCCCACAGCCCTGTCCAACGCGCCCACGTCGATCTGGAAATCGCCGTCCGTCTCCACCACCACCGCTTTGCCCTGATGGTTGTCCACGTAAAAAACATACTCGGCGAAATAGGGCGCAAAGATCGCCACTTCGTCGCCGGGGTCGAGCAGGGCCTTCATGATCACGTTGAGCGCGCCGCCCGCGCCCACGGTCATTATCACGTTCTGCTGGCCGAACAGCTCCCCGGATTCCCGCGCGAGATGTTCCGCGATTTTCCTTCTGACTTCGGGAAGCCCGGCGTTGGGCATATACCTGTGGACGCCCGCTTTGCCTTCGTTTGCAAGCCGCGCAAGCTCGTCGCGCACTTCCCTGGGCGGTTCGCCCGTGGGATTGCCCAACGTGAAGTCGAAGACGTTCTCTCTTCCCAACTCGGCGGACAGCCGCTCGCCCTCCTCGAACATTCGCCGTATCCAGGAGGATCGCTCCATCATTCCCGCCATTTTCGCCGATATGGGCATGGTTTCAGTCTCCTTTTTTATTGGCTCCGCCGGAGTAAAAATCGCGCTCCGCGGCTCCGTCCGTAAGTCTGCTCCTTATGACGACCAGGTCTATCGTCCCATCGGCCACAAGCTTCTGCTTTAGCCAGTTCACCCGTCCGCGCGCCTGGGCGATCGTCAACGAATCGTCAAGCGCGACGTTGAAATCCACGAGCACCTTCCCGTTGAGCAGGTGGATTATCATTTCGGACGGGTCGCCGACGCCTTCTATCCCGATCGTCGCGTCCCGCACTTTTTTTTCCATCTCGTCGCGGTCGACGTCCATGACCCTGTAATAAACGTCGTCTTCGGCGTCTATGTGCACCAGCGCGTCGGTCACTCCGGCTTTCTTGCGCAAATTGCTCCGCACGGTCTCCGCCGTGTTGTGCGCCTCGGAGATGGATATGTTGGACTGGACGATGATATGAACGTCCACAAAGATATCCGCGCCCATCCTGCGTGTGCGAAGCTCATGGAACCTTGCGACGCCCCGCGTGCCGGAAATGACGTTTATTATCTCCCTCATCTGTTCCTTCGGGAGCGAAGTGTCCATCAAATCCTTAAGAGCCTCCCGGAAGATTTCCCATCCGGCTTTTTCTATCATGAACACCACGACGATGGCCGCCACCGGGTCCATCATGGGAACCCCCATCATCGCGCCGGTTATGCCGATAAGCGCGGCTATGCCGGAAAGCGAATCGGACCTGTGCTCCCAGGCGTTGGCGATGATGGACTGGTTGTTTATCTTCTTGCCCACCCTGTAGGTGTAATGGAACAACGCCTCTTTGACCGCGATGGAAACCGCCGCGCCCAGAAACGCGGGCCATGTCGGGATGGAGAGCTTGTCGCCGCCGGTCATTTTAACGATGACTTCGTACAGGATGAACACTCCGACGAGCAGTAGCGATCCGCCCATCACCATCGAACCCATCGTCTCCGCCCGACCGTGGCCGTATGGGTGGTCTTCGTCCGCCTCTTTCCCGGCTATTTTCACCGTGAACAGCAGGAAGACGTCCGTCGCAAGATCCGACAGCGAATGAACCGCATCCGCCACAAGGGCCTGGGACGAGCCTGCTATGCCAGCCGCAAATTTGCCTGCGACAAGGAAAAGGTTCACCACTGCGCCGACAATGGTCACTCGTGTCGCTTCGCCGACACGCTCCTCCTGATTGCGTCCATAGTGGGAATGAAGGTGGTCGGACATCTTAACCCTGCGTATTTGTTGAACTGTCTGGATGATAGCGCCGCCGGAGCTGTCGTACAACAAAAGGGGCGATTATCAATGGAATTTTAATATTGCGTCCGGGTGAACCCTCTGGTTAAATAGATTAGACGATCCACTCTTGCAAGTCCCATTAAAGAGGCGGTGGAATGCGCATTCTCGCAATAGACACCTCCACTTCCACGGCGCGTATAGCAATCGCCGGTGGCGGAGCTGTAATGAAATCCGCCGAAGCTGTTTCCGAAGACGCCGAAAACCAGCCGTCGAGAAATCTGCTCTCCATGATAAACAGACTCCTCGCAGAATCGGGCATTGCCCTGGACATGGTGGACGTTTTCGCTGTCTCCGCCGGGCCGGGGTCGTTCACTGGCCTTCGGATTGGGCTAGGCGCGGCCCTTGGGCTTTCCGCCGCCACGGGCAAGCCCACCATCGGGGTGGAAACCCTCGCTTCGATGGCCTCGGCGCATAGCTCCGCCGATACCAATCGAACCCTCGTATGCCCCATACTAGCCGCTCGCAAGGGGGAGGTTTATGCGGCGTTTTTCAAAAAAAGAGGCGACGTGATGGAACGGGTCAGCGAGGATATGGCGCTCGCCCCGGAAAAGCTCGCCGAAATGATTGACGAACCGGTGGATTTCATCGGCGGCGGATTCCGCGCGAACGCGGAGGTTTTGACGCGGAAGCTCAAAACGGATTTTACCGCCGTTGACGCTCCGTTACGCAACACAGCCGAGGCAGTGGCGGAGCTGGCCCTTGCCGGGCGGGCCGTCATAACCCCGGTTTCACTTCGTTACGTACGCCCGTCCCAGGCGGAATTGAACTGGGAAAAACTCCACGCCATCTGATAAGGAGGACGCTGACCAATGGGAACCGACACGTATAGCGATACTTTGAACCGGTTACTGACGGAGAACGAGGAGTTCAAAAAGCTTCATGCGGAACACGCGCTTTATTGCAAACAGTTTAACGAAATTAACCGCAAGAAACTGATTACTCCCGAAGACGAGACGGAGATGGTGCGTCTCAAAAAGCTCAAACTCCAGGCCAAGGACAGGATGGAGAAGATCGCGGGATAAACCGGAAACTGCGCGGATTTGAACCCTTTTCGCCCGGCCACCGTATAAAAGGCGCGCCGGGTTTTTTTGCGGATGCGCCAGCGTTGTCATTCTGAGTCCTTCGAAGGACTCAGGGTAAACTCCGCGAAGAATCCATTGAAAAGAATGTTCTGTTATACTTTGATCCTTCGGTCGCCAAAGGCTCCCTCAGGATGACAACGAGTGTGTCATTCTGAGCAACGCGAAGAATCTATCAAATAGAATATTCAATTTTGCTTTGATCCTTCGGTCGCTAGGGCCTCCCTCAGGATGACAAAAAAAGTAATCCCTGAAGAATATCGCTTTCCCTACCCCCTGAAATATTTCCACAAATCAACCCCGGATTCAAACTTCAACGGCGAACTCTCGCGGATCCGCTCGTCGAATTGTTCCGCGTGTATCCCCTTGATCGGCGGGTAAACCGCGAACATCACAGTCTCCAGCGAGTGTGTCTTTATCGCAACCGGCGTGGGATGGTCGGACAACGCCATCAGGCGGAAGTCGCCCATCGCTTTAACTCCTTCCAGAATCGGGCCGACGATGCGGCGGTCGAAATCCGATATCGCCTGCACTTTGTACTCCAGCGACCCGGCGTGGCCGGATTCGTCTGGCGATTCCACATGAACGAAGACGAAATCCACACGTTTCAACGCGTCCAGACAAGCCTGCGCTTTGCCTTCGTAGTTGGTGTCTATCCAGCCGGTCGCGCCGGGCACGCGGATGATCTCCAATCCCGCGCAAACGCCGATGCCGCGCAAAAGGTCAACCGCGCTTATCATCGCGCCGGACAACCCTTCACGCTCTTTCATCGTGGGCATGGACGGCGCCCTGCCCTGCCCCCAGAACCATACGCTGGTGGCTTCTTTTTTTCCGGCGGCTTTTCTGCGGGCGTTCACCGGATGGTTCTTCAAAAACATCTGGGAATGGTTCATCATCTCGATGAGCCTGTCCGCCCCGTCGCCTTTGGGTAGATACTGCGTTATCGCTTTGCCGGAGATGTCGTGCGGCGGGGTGGCTTTCATTTTATACTCGCCGTTTTTCCATACCATCAGGTGCCGGTACGACACACCGGGGTAGAACGAGAAATCGCCTCCGCCAAGTTCTTTGTCCAAAGCACGGATGATCTCATGCGCGTCCGCAGTCTCGATATGCCCGGCGGAAAAATCGTCCATCGCAACGCCTTCGCCCGTGACGGCGAGAGTGACAAGGTTCGTGCGAAACGCGACATCGTTCGGCCCAAGCTTTACGCCCATCGCGGCGGCTTCCAGCGGGGCGCGGCCCGTGTAGTAGAGGCGCGGGTCGTACCCCATGATGGACATGTTGGTGACGTCCGACCCCGGCTCGAAACCTTCCGGCGTGGTCATCACGCTACCCGCATCGCCGTTTTGGGCAAGATAGTCCAGGTTCGGAGTGTGGGCGAGCATAAGCGGAGTTTTGTTCTCTTTTTCGGCGATGGGCCAGTCGGGCATACCGTCGCCGAGGAGGATTACGTATTTCATGGGTTTCATTCAAAACGTCCGTAAATTAAGATTTTAGTATGGCATATCGGCGAGAGGATTGAAAAGCGTTGCGAGTTGTTCGTGAACAATTCGTTTCGCTCAGGGTAAACTCCGTGAAGAATCCATCAGAGATTGTCATTCTGAACGTAATGTCATTCTGAGCGCCAGCGAAGAATCCATCAAATAGAATGTTCTATTATACTTTGATCCTTCGGTCGAGGACTCCCTCAGGATGACAAGTTGCTTCGGTCGCCAAAGCTCCTTCAGGATGACAACGGTCGCAGGGCTCCCTCAGCAACGAATGTGTCATTCTGAGCAACGCGAAGAATCCATCCAAAGAATGTTTTGTTTTACTTTGATCCTTCAGTCGAGGACTCCTTCAGGATGACAAAAAGCTCCCTCAGGATGACAACGGTCGCCCGCGCAAAGGCGGAGCTTATGGATATTTCACAGGTTCTGCGATATCATCTTCATTTGCAAAGACCAATGACGCGCGCTCCCTTTTCCTGCTTACGCCACTTATCGGCCGGGGCCAGGTTGACGTGAGGCTACAGCGGCGTAACGGTCATCACGGTAATTTCAACTATAAAAAAGTTTATGGCCAAGAAGATACTTGTGACCGGCGCCGCCGGTTTTATAGGCTCCCATCTGATCAAGCGTCTGCTGGATCGCGGGGACAAGGTGACGGGGCTAGACAACCTCAACAACTACTACGACGTAACCCTCAAAGAAGCGCGGCTTGCCCTGCTTAACGGACGGGAAGGGTTCACTTTCGTCAAAGCCTCGCTGGAGGATCAGCAGGCCATGCAGAGCCTGTTCGAGAAGGGCGGGTTCGACGTGGCGGTAAACCTTGCGGCGCAGGCCGGGGTGCGTTACTCGCTGGAAAACCCGATGGCCTATATTTTCTCCAACCAGGTGGGGTTCGCCCACATTCTGGAAGGTTGCAGGCACACAAACGTAAAGCATCTGGTGTACGCCTCCTCCAGTTCGGTGTATGGGGCCAACCGCAAGTTCCCGTTCGCCGAGGCGGACAACACGGATCATCCCGTGTCGCTATACGCCGCCACGAAAAAATCGAACGAGCTTATGGCCCACGCCTACGCCCATTTATTCGGGTTGTCCTGCACAGGGTTGAGGTTCTTCACCGTCTATGGACCGTGGGGCAGGCCGGATATGGCCCTGTTCCTTTTCACGAAGGCCATTCTGGAAGGGA
>JADGAO010000104.1 GCA_015231995.1 Nitrospinota bacterium
AATCATGAAAAGCATCGAACGCTTTTGTTTGCGAATTTCTAACTCAGGACACTAGATAGATTCTTCACTTCGCTACGCTTCGTTCAGAATGACAATATTGCGAACGAGATGAATTATGCAAAACTCTCCTTGCCAAGGTGGACAAAATTGCCAAAGCTCGGAGTATGGGCTGATCCAGGGTCAAAATGGGGCGCTAAAAAACCGAGGGCGCTGACAAGTTCTACAATGCGTTTGTACACGCCGCCACAATTCGGGGTAAAATTACTCTATGAGACACAAACACGCAAGGGTTCTACTCCACCTCGCCTTGCTGTGGCTGGGATTTGCCGTTATTTACGCCACCGCAGATGGCGGCGGTAAAACAATCATGGCCATCACGGTGAACGGGGCGATCAACCCGGTCGTCGCGGATCATATCTCCAAAGCCATCACATCCGCCGAGGCGGACCAATCCATCGAGGCGCTTGTCATTGAGATGGATACGCCCGGCGGGTTGGACACCTCCATGCGCCAGATCGTCAAAGACATCAGGAAATCGCTGGTTCCAGTCATCGTTTACGTCTCTCCCAGCGGCTCGCGAGCGGCGTCCGCCGGGGCGTTCATCGCATACGCTTCGCATCTGGCGGCTATGGCGCCGGGAACCAACATAGGCGCGGCGTCGCCCGTAAATATGGGCGGCGAGGGGATGGACAAGACCATGAAACACAAAGTCACCAACGACGCCGCGGCGTACATCCGCAGTCTGGCTGACGCAACGGGCAGGAATCCAGACATCGGCGAGGCGATGGTGCGTAAAGGCTCTTCCATACCCGAAACGGAGGCGGTCAAGAACAACGTTGTAGAGCTTATCGCCAAAGATTTTACGGAGCTTCTTGCCGCTGTGGACGGACGCACGGTGAAAACATCTGCCGGGGAGCGAAAGCTGGCCACCAAAGGCCTGACGGTGAAACGTGTAGAGATGACCTTACGCCAGAAGATATTCGACGCGCTGGCCAACCCAAACATCGCCTACATGCTAATGATGCTCGGTTTTTACGGTCTGTTTTTCGAGCTTTCAAATCCCGGCGCCATCCTGCCCGGCCTGCTTGGGGCGGTATGCCTGATACTGGCGTTTTATTCTCTGCAGACGCTTCCCATCAACTACGCCGGCGCGTTGCTCATATTGATGGCTGTGATCATGTTCATGCTGGAGATATGGGTGCCAAGTTATGGGATGCTCACGCTAGGCGGACTTGTGTCGCTTGTCTTGGGTTCGTTGATGCTGATAGACACGCCGGAGGATTATCTGCGGATAAGCCTTACGGTGATCCTGCCGATATCGCTTTTCACTGCGGCGTTTTTCTTTTTCCTCGTCGGCTCAGGAGTGCGCGCCCAACGGGCGAAGGTCATCACCGGAATCGAAGGAATGATCGGAGCGGAAGGTTCCTCAGAAACCGATATCGCCAGGGACGCGCCCGGCAAAGTGTTCGTGGAAGGGGATATCTGGAACGCTGTTACAGAAGGTAATCTGATACCTAAAGATGCCCGGGTAAAAGTGGTCGCAATGAAAGGGCTTACGCTGGTGGTGGAGAAGGCTGGCTGAGAGACACCGCTCCGAGAGAGTAGAAATGTTTTACCTTGCGGGAACCCCCTTATTTATAGTAATTTAAATCCATTATCGCTTAATTCAATCAAATCACACCAACAAGGCGGCATAGCAGTATGTATTGGCGAATTGGATTTTCTTTGTATTTAGCGATGCTGGCGGTCACGTCTTCCGCCTCGGCCATCCCCCTGCAAAAAACAACCGATGACACATCCCGTCAAGTCACAATCGCCTCCGCTAGCGACCCGTCGGTAGCGTCTCCGGTTTTTAACGGCTCCACCCGCACAAAGCAGAATCCTTTCGAACCTTCGGCGGAGATTCGTCCGATGGTTGATTTCTGGAAAAAAATCTATACGCAGTACACCACTCGTCAGGTTGTGATTCACGACAAAGACGATCTTACGATTATCTACGAAGTGGTGGACCTCGATAGCGGCGGCAAGAAACCGGCGCGGGAACGGAAACGCAAAATAGAGGCCGCTCTTAAAAGGCTTAGCAAAAACGGCGGAGTTCCCACATGTCCAGAGGAAGAAGAGATAGCCGCAAAGCTGGCCCATATCCAGGACAGCAACAAATTCTCCAACGCCATTGACGCGCTTCGCGTCCAACTCGGTCAGGCGGACAGGTTCAAGCTGGGCCTGCAACGCTCTGGCAGGTACATGAATCACATCAGGGAAGTTTTCCGCTCCTACGATTTGCCGGAGGAGTTAACCGCCCTGCCCCATGTGGAATCGTCGTTCAACTATAAGGCGTATTCGAGCGTGGGCGCGGCTGGGATATGGCAGTTCATGCGTGGCACAGGCAGGCTGTTTATGCGGGTGGATTACACTGTGGACGAGCGGCGCGACCCGATAACGTCAACAGACGCGGCCGCACGGCTTTTAAGCATCAGCTACAACCAGCTTGGCTCCTGGCCCCTGGCGATAACGTCGTACAACCACGGCATAAACGGAATGCGCCGCGCCAAAGAGCTTCATGGCGACGATATGGCGACCATAATCCAGAATTACAAGAGCAGATCATTCGGATTCGCTTCGAGGAATTTTTACACGGAGTTTCTCGCCGCCCTCGATGTATCCAAAAACCATAATAAATATTTCACCAACGTGGAGCCGGAACCTGAATACAGGTTCAAGGAGATAGTCCTTCCGCAAAGCGCCACGGCCACATCGCTAGCGACGATGACTAAAGTGCCGCTGGAATCGCTCAAAGAACACAACCTCTCGTTGAGGCCGGTGGTATGGACGGGGAAACGGCCAATTCCGGCTGGATACAAGTTGCGGGTGCCGTTTGACACAACCGAACCGCGTTTGTCGCTTGCAGAAGCGCGGACTTCCAGCGACACACGCCCCGCCCCCACCATCGCGCGCAGACCCACCGACCTTCGAATCGCTCCGGCGTCATTTATAAGAAAACCCAAAGATACTGATACCGCGCCGGTAGCATCCTTAGAACCAGCCAGTGAAGAGGACTCCGTCGCCCGTTCGGGCGAAGTGTCGGCTCTGGAACCTAAAGAACTGCCAGACTTCCATTACGTCAAATCAGGCGAAACGCTCTTTTCCATCTCCAAAAAATATGGAACCACCGTCGCAAAGCTTGCGTCATTGAACGGGTTGGACAAACGCCTCAGGATACGGCCCGGCCAGAAGCTGGCCCTTGAATCGGCAAACGAGGAAGTGGAAAGCGAAACTCCCGGCGAACCATCAGCCGCAGAAGAGCCATCGTCCCAGGAGTTGACAGCCGCGGCGATAGAAATATCTCCCGATCAGGAGACGCCCCCCGCCTCCGAACCAAGCGCATCTGAAATCACTCCGTCAACCGCCCGCAACTCTGAAGTGGCCATGGCCGACGACGGCCTGATAGTCAACATCAACGGCAGGATATTAAAGCTGGATTCATCGGTCTTTGCCGTGCGCAAAATAAGGCCCGGCGTAGGGGAGATAAAGGCCAGCGGCGATGAGACAGTGGGACATTACGCCGAGTGGTTGAAGGTCAGCAGAAAAAGGATAGCCCGGATGAACGGCAAGGGCGTTTCACGGACTATCAAAAGCGGCGGTATGGTGAAGATACCTCTGCTTGGCAAGACTGCGTCGAGAAAATCTTTCGAGCGCAACAGGCTTGAGTATCGGATGGGAATGATAGAAGATTTCTTCAACGAGTATCAGGTGGATGGCGAAAAAACCCTGACCGTGGAAAAACGCGGTTCCCTGCGCGACGTTGCGTCGGGCGGACCGGACACGCCGCCACTCTGGCTGGTCGCCCTCTACAACCCTGACAAACAATCGAAAGTCCTCAAGCCGGGCGACACCGTGACAGCTCCTGTCATCGTCAAGAAACAGTAGCGGAATCCGGGCTAATCAAGCCTTGTGAACTGATCCTTGGTCACGGCGCATTCCGGGCAAACCCAATCATCCGGGATATCCTCAAAAGCAGTGCCGGGAGATATGCCCCCTTCCGCGTCGCCAACCTTAGGATCGTAAATGTATCCGCAAATGTTACAGACGTATCTGCTCATCATATAACTCCTTATGATTTATCAAACATGGCCTTTTCAAGTTTGGCCTGAAGATCGTTGAGAAGCCTCTCCAAAGCGTCTTTGTGGGCCAGCTCCTGCCGGGAAAGGAAGATGAACATCTCTCGTGACGCCTCATCTTCATACTTGGAAGCGAGATCCACGTAAAACTCATAGGCCGCCAGTTCCTTGGGAATGGCTATGACCAGAGCTTCTATCTTCGCCTTAAGGTCGCTTATAAGCTTCTTGTCCGGCATCTTCGAGTTTTGCCCCCAGCGATCAAATAAACTTGCTTCCGAGATGGCCTAGATACACCGCAGTCCCTGTGGCGGCGTAAAGAAATAACAGATACGCCCATTTGGCCATCCCTGGCTCAAACATTATCATTGGCCAATAAATCCTCGCAATCACCAGTCCTGTGGCGATGACCAGGAAAATGACCCCAAAGACCAGTTTATGGTCAAATATGCGGGTCCGCCTGCCGGAAAACCTGGTCTTCCAGTCGTAGGCTCCCGAAATATACGTCAATGGTATGGCCGCAAGGCCAAATATCTGGCAGTAGAAAGCCGCGCTTTCCAGGCTTGAATCCCCCGTAATCGCAAAGATGGTCAAAAGCAGAGAAGCGACGGGGAACATAGCGCTCGTGAAATGGCTCCCTATGTGATGAGCGTGGATTGGGGCCTTGTTAAGCTTCATCATGGACTTAACAACCAACCGCCACTGTATTCTCCCGCAATGCAGTCATCATCGCATATCCACGGTCAATACGCCGCTCTTCTCCCCCTCAAGCTTGTCTGCGTCCACGCACGATATCGTATAATCTTCCTTGCTTCCCTGCTTCATCTCGGTAAGGGTGAAAGATGTCTCTTTCGTAGAGCCGACCTTCTGCATCCCCAGAAAGCCTTTCTTGTAAATCACATATTCCGCCACATCCGGCTCTTTGTTGGGTTCCCACTTGAGAACGGCCTTGTCCCCCTCCTTCACCCAGCTAAAACCTGTCACCTTGGCTGGGAGGCTTTTGGTAGTCCCGGAAGCCACTGCGGAAAACTCGCTCTCAAGGCCGTCAACGTCAACAGCCAGAAGCTTGTAGGAATATTTTTTCTGGTTCTCCAGTTTGTCGTCCAGATAATAGTTCTTGTCGGGGTGAACGTCGGCGATTTTTTTGAACTGGCCCTTATCGTCATCGGCGCGGAACACGCGGTATTCCTTTATGGTCGGCTCCGGGTTCTTGCGCCAGTCCAAGGGCATCTGCTTGGGCCTGTTGCTGATCGCTTTAAGGCTTTCGGGGGCGAGCGGAGCGGGTTTGGTGGTGGCCGACACCGGTTCGCTCATGCCAGACCTCGATCCGGCCCAGTTATAGGCCTCGATCTTGTAAAAATAGAGCGTGAAATCCTTGAGCTTGCCCTGCGATCCGCCGCCGAACGCCGACGATTCCCCCATATCCACAAAGCTGTTTTTCTCTTTCCCCTTTATCTCCGTTATCTGGGCGTAGGGGCCTTTGTCTTCGCTGGATCGGTACAAGTAGTACCCGCGCACATTTTCGTCGTCGCTCACTTTCCAGGCCAGCGGAACCTTGCGGGCCTGCCAGCCCTTGGCTGTAAACTCTTTTGGAATCGCCGGAGGATTGGAGGTCGTCACCGACACAGGCTGGCTTTTCACCCCTTCATCGCCAAACGGGCTGTACGCGGATATGGAGTAGTAATATGTCTTAGCGTCGTCAAGCTTCGGCTCCGTGGCCGAGCCTTTGGTTCCGAAATCGTGATAAGCCTTCTCTGCCTTGCCCTTCAAGTCTTTTATCATCTCAAACTTGCCGCTTGCGGAGTCGCTCCTGTAAACCCTGTATCCGGCGACATCCATCTCGTGAGGCTCCCATTTGAGCGGAACGGAGCGAACCTTGCCCGCCTCTCCCACGAAGCCTTTGGGCGGATCGGGCGGCCCGGACGAGGTGACGCTGATCGCGGAAGTCATATCGCTTTCCTTGTCCAGCGCGTTTACCGCCGTAATTTTGTAATGATACGCCTTGAAGTCTTCCATTGGCCGGCTGGAAGAATGTTCGTCAACGAAATTGACGCTTTCCGGTTTGGATAGTTTCTCGATTTTTTTGAACTCACCTGTTGACGAATCCGCCCGATAAACGACGTAACCTTTCGTTTCCGGTTCCTGTTGCAGGTTCCAGCGGAGTTTTATTTTCCGAAACCCGATAGACTCCCCTTTAAGGCCGGTGGGAGCGGATACTTTCCGTCTGACGCCGTCGCCTTTAGCCACTTCGCTGGCGCCTTTTGTTATCTTCACGTCGGAGAAAGATTCGTTGGTGGCCAGCACCTCCACCTCTCCAGTGACGCTCTGCTTGATGCGGATGACTTTTTGGGTTACGGGATCGACTATCGGGTCGCCTTTTCGTACAACGGTAAATTTCTCGTCCTTTTTAACGCCGGCTTTGGAGCCGATGTTGATTATGCCCCTGGCTGTTTTAGCGTCCGCGTCAATGAGAATGCCTTCGAGATACACATCCTGGATGGCTTCGTCTTTTTTACCTGAGTGCTCGGACTGCTTCGAATCGGCCTGGGCCATTATTTTGTCGGTAGCGGAATCTTCGGAAGAAGAAGCTGTATTTTTCTTACCAATGGATTTTGCGATCGCGTTGGAGGAAAACAGAGTCAACGCGACGATAAGCGCTAATAAAAGGATCAGCTTTGCGGAATATCCCAGCCCAACCAGCATACGGCGATATTTATGTTTTATGTCCACCACACCAAACCTCCACCAAGACCCGTTCCTTATCCACACTATACGAACCAGAGCTATTCTGTCACATATCATACAAAGGCTCAATCAGATTTGACACTTTACCACCCGCGCTTTACGATTCACCAAAACCATCGTAAAAAACCAATACCCCAAAGGGGAATATGAGCCGGTTTAACAAAGTAGCGGAACGCGGTTTTTCGATCATCGAGCTGACCGCTGTCATCGCGCTTATATCAATACTGGCCATCACCGCAACCCCCTCTTTCCTAAGCCAGGACGAGGCCGCGCTGGTCACAGCCGCCCAAACGCTGGCAAACGATTTGAGAATCACCAGGATGAACGCTGTTTGGGGAGGTTCGCCCAGATCGGTCATCATTACACCGGGAACTGGGGTGTACCTCTATGATTCGGCCAATGGCGTTGGAAAAACCCGCGATCTTGGGGAGATACGTCGAGGAATCACATTGCAAACCCAGTCCGCCATCAGCTTCAACTCGATGGGGGAAAGCGGGCCGAATACCGACGCTATCGCCCTTTCCCTAAACGGTTTATCCAGAACCGTCACCATCGCCCCTTTCACAGCAAGAATATACGTCCGATGAGAAACCGCAAATCAGGGTTCACTCTGCCGGAGATAGCGCTCACCATCGTCATAATGGCCGTAGCCTCATTGGCGCTTGTGGCTCCGTTTATGGTTTCATCGAAAGCTTTGGGCGCGCGTGGCCCGGCAAGCCATCTCCAACTTTCATGGGTGGCGCGGGAACAGGCGGAGCTTGCCATGAAAGAACTTTCCGGCCTTTCAGAAACGCAGTGGACTCAAACACTGTCTGCCCTTGCTGGCGCATCGCCAGTCACTGGTGGAACAGATATCCCGCTGGACGAAGAGACTTATCGCTCCTCTCTATATTACGTCTGTGTGGGGCGCGACCTTGCGGGCGCGGATCCTTCTTGCGCGTCAGGATTCGCCAGGGTCACTGTAACGCTCACAGGCCTATCTGGTGGGAACACGCTCTCCATCACGTTCATCAAAACGCGGCTGGGCATATGACGCGTATCCGTAATAATTCGCTTCGCTGGAGTGACGGCTACACGCTCATAGAGCTTGTGACGGTCATTGTCATTCTGGGAATTATCGGCGCGATATCGTCTTATCAACTCGTGGACGCGTTGGATATTTTCACGGCATCGGCGGAAGAAGCGGAGCTTGCGATGGAGACGGGAGCCTCGCTGGAACGCATTGCCAGAGAGCTTGCCCACAGCGCTCCGATTGCGCCGGGGGATGAAGCCGTGTTTTCGCCTGCGCGGGGAGCCAGCGCAAATTCGCTGATTTTCACCCGTCCATCGGCGGACGCGGGGCGATGTACGGCATGTGTGGATCACTCGACGACTGTGACTTTCTCGTTCGACCAGCAAAACCAGACGTTGATACGCGCAAGCGCACAGTCTGGCGCGGTTATTCTGGCGGATAACGTTGTTTCGTTCACAGTGTCGGCCAGCGACGATTTAAAAGAGAAAAGGATTTTCACCATACATCTGGCCCGCAAGGCCTCGTCAAGCCAGGACGCGAGGAGGTTGACACTCAGGACTTCCGTCTTCCCACCGGCCACGCGAGAATCTTCGTGGGAGGAGGCGATACGATGAGAAGCCGGAGCGGGTCGGCGATACTTGCCGTGTTGACGATCGTGGCGGTCAGCGTTTTGGGCCTGGCGGCTCTCGCGCTGACGCAAACCGGGCAGAGCGCGCTTATGTCCGAGCGGGCATCGAGCGCCAGCCACTACGCGGCATTGTCCGGGCTGGAATGGTTCCGCCAGGCCGTGCAAGGCTATACCACCGCCGACAGGGCCGTCATCGAAAACCTCAACGGCGTATCCATGCGCGTTTCAGGCGTGGCGGACGGCCCCGGTTTCACGTTATCGGTGGCATACGTTGATGCCGATGCGAATCCGGCTACGCAAGACACCGTAATCGTCACGTCGGAAGGAAGCGCAAACCCGCAATCGCCCTCGGCCCCGCGCAGGGCTATGAAAATGAGCGTCTCCATCCCGCCGCCGAACACACCATACCTGTCCGATCATTTCGACCAGGTGGACACATCTACTGCGGACATGTATTACCATGCGGGAACCAGCGCCACCGCCCACGGAAGCATAACTCCCTTTACAACCGTCCAGAACATGTCCGGCGGCGACGTTACAGGCGCCATCACCCATTCGTCGGAGCCGGGCGGATTGACAAGCGTCCTGCGAATTGGCGGGGCTAACGAAACCCGTTTGATGATTAACACCGACGCCTGCTTGAAATGGAGCGTGACAGGCGCCCCGTGCGTAAGCTCCCAGTGCGTGTCGGACGCCTCATGCCAGGCCCGGCAGGGAATGAACATCCCTGTTGATACTGCGGGATTCCAGAACTATTTCCTTAAAGTGCGGGCAAGGCTTACAACGTCTGGCGGCGGACTGGGAATATATTTCCGCGCAGAGTATCCGAACCAGTCCAACCCGCTCACGATAGATTTCGGCGGTTTGTCCGGCTACATCTGGCAGTACGATCCCGCCGTCGGGTATATCGCGCCATGCGATTTATCCAGCGCCATTTTCGCAAGCGACGGGATGGGAATGTTTTTCGCCCGTCGTGTCTTTTTGGGTAGCGAGACTTGCGGCCCGGAGTGCGGGATATATGCGGCGATAAACCCCCTCCCCTTGCCGGATACATACCCGTTTTTCTGCCCCGAAAACCGCACCGGCCTTCCACAGCTGGATGGATGGAGATGGACAAACCCGGATTGGATTAACAAATGGCGGACGGTTTACATTTACGTTTACCGGAACATGGCCCGAATTTACATCGGCAGGCAGGAGATAACCGGCGCAGGATCGGAAACCGACCCGTTACAGGTGGGGACTGTGGCGTTAGATTCGGTGGGTAATGTTTTTATGACCGGAGGAATGGGATTGAGAACATGGGGCGGTTCGGTGGCGGAACTGGATTACATCATGATTTATCCAAACGACCTGAACTACACGCCGGCGACGTTTGGTGGATGAGTGTAAAGTTTGATTCTGATGAACACGCGACCATTGTCATTCTGAGCGCCAGCGTTGTCATGCTGAACGTAATGTCATTCTGAGCAATGCGAAGAATCTCTCTAAAGAATAATTTATTCTACTTTGATCCTTCGGTCGCAAAAGCTCCCTCAGGATGACAAAACATTCTCATTCTGAACGGGTGACCATTGTCATTCTGAACGAAGCGTAGCGAAGTGAGGAATCTATCTAAAGAATATTCTGTTTTACTTTGATCCTTCAGTCGAGGACTCCTTCAGGATGACAACAAGAGGCGCTCCTCAGCAACGCGTAATAGAGCATGTCATATCTGAAAATCTCATGTAAAATCACCCGTCATGAAAAAACTAATACGCGGCATCGTCGAGTTCCGAAGCAAGGTGCGCCCGGAATACGCCGAAACGTTCGCAAAGCTTGCGCTGGGCCAAAACCCGGATACGCTCTTCATCGCCTGTTCCGACAGCAGAGTGGTCCCAAATCTGTTCGCATCCACAGATCCGGGCGACCTCTTCGTCATCCGCAACGTCGGGAACCTCATCTCTCCATGCGGGGCGGATGGCGTGTCGCTGGGGGATGTGTCGGAGGCGGCGGCTATCGAGTATTCGGCGCTCTATCTGGGGATTTCCAACATCGTGGTCTGCGGACATTCGGAATGCGCGGCGATGAAAGAATTGATCGCCGGAAACACCCGCGACGAAATGCCGATGTTCAAGACATGGCTTGGCAACG
>JADGAO010000105.1 GCA_015231995.1 Nitrospinota bacterium
ATCGCCAAACGCATATCCTTGTTTTGTAGGGGCGACCCGCTGGGTCGCCCTTCCTGATCCGGGCGACCCACCGGGTCGCCCCTACAACTTCGGAATCCGGGATTAACAGGCTCTCGGCGCCTCAATTCTCCCTACGGCAGGCAGGGATCCCGGAAACCCAAAAAATAAACTTGAAAAAATATCGAAAATTTAACGAAAATGTGGTAGGCTTTATTCAGGGTATTTATCAGGTATGCCCTGGTGTAGCGGGTTTTGATGATCCGCGATATGGAGGCCTGTGGAGAAAGTGTGGAGAATATGTTTATAAAAAAGACTTGACGCACCATATATAGTGTTTTATCATTTGCCCCAATACAACATGATGTATTAAAACAGAAGCGGACAGTGTTGTAACCGGCTGATGCGGTTTTGGCGCTGTCGCCATTGGGGGTTTTATGAGCATGGATATTTCCAGGTTCTCATCCATCCCCTTTAAAGTGGTCTCTTTCCGCTTGTGGGTATGAATGGTTTATAATATTATGTCAAGGGAGGCTTGAGGTTATGTCCAATGACGTCTCTTACGGTTCAGCCGGGATATCGGATATGAAGGACGCTGGGGCCGGATATCTGCGGGAACCCGAAGGCGCGCCTCCCGCGCCGGAGCGTTATATGAGCGAGAACGCCCTGCGCGTCCTGGAGCGGCGTTACCTGATGAAGGACGACGCCGGGAAGGTTGTCGAAACCCCTTCGGACATGCTCCACAGGGTGGCGAGGAACATCGCGCAGGCGGAGGCCAGGTACGGCGGGGCCGAGGAGGTGGAGCTGGCCGAGCGGGCCTTTTACGGCGTGATGGCTAGGCTGGAGTTTCTGCCCAACTCCCCGACGTTAATGAACGCCGGAAGGGATTTGCAACAGCTTTCGGCCTGTTTCGTTCTGCCGGTCGAGGATTCCATGGAGTCCATATTCGACGCGGTGCGCGACACCGCGCTAATCCACAAGTCCGGCGGAGGGACCGGTTTCTCATTCTCCCGGCTCCGGCCCAAGGGTCACAGGGTCAAAACCACCAGCGGCGTTTCGTCCGGCCCGGTTTCTTTCATGAAGGTCTTCGACGCGGCGACGGAATCGGTCAAACAGGGCGGCGCGCGGCGCGGGGCCAACATGGGCATATTGAGGGTGGATCATCCCGACATCCTCGAGTTTATCGAGTGCAAGAAGGACAACAAGGGTTTTAACAACTTCAATATCTCCGTCACCCTCACCGACGAGTTCATGAAGGCGGTGGAGGAGGGGACCGATTACAACCTGATCGCCCCGCACAACGGCCAGGCCGTCGGCAAGCTTGCGGCTCGCGACGTTTTCGACAGGATTGTTAAATCCGCCTGGCTCAACGGCGATCCGGGGATAATATTCATAGACAGGATCAACAGAGGTAACCCCACGCCCAACGTCGGGGCGATAGAATCCACAAACCCCTGCGGCGAACAGCCCCTGCTTCCTTACGAGTCGTGCAACTTAGGCTCCATCAACCTCTCCGCGATGGTTACCGAAGACGGCGGGATAGACTGGGAGAATCTCAGAAGAGTCACCCATGTCGCCGTGCGCTTTCTCGACGACGTGATAGACATGAACCGGTATCCGATCGAAAAGATATCGGAGATGACCAGGGCCAACCGCAAGATAGGCCTTGGGGTGATGGGCTGGGCGGACATGCTTATAAAGCTCTGGATACCGTACAACTCCGAGCGGGCGATGACGCTCGCCGACGAGGTGATGCGCTTCATCAATACGGAGTCGAAGAAAGCTTCCGCCGCTCTGGCCGAGCGCAGGGGCGCGTTCCCCAACTTCATCGGCTCCATATACGACAGGCCCGGCGGCGTCAGACTTCGCAACGCGACCACCACCACCATCGCGCCCACCGGCACGATAAGCATAATCGCAGGGGTCTCCTCCGGGGTGGAGCCGCTATTCGCGCTCTCCTACATCCGCACGGTGATGGACAAGGACAGGCTTGTGGAGGTGCACCCGATATTCGAGAAGGTGGCGCGTTCGGCCGGTTTTTATTCCGACGAGCTTATGGAGAAAGTCGCCTATCACGGCCACATCGAGGACATCGCGGAGATACCCGAAGACGCGAGGAAAACCTTCGTTACGGCCCACGGGATCACGCCGGAATGGCATTTGAGGATGCAGGCGGCCTTCCAGCGGAGCACGGACAACGCCGTCTCCAAGACCGTCAACTTCTCGAACTCGGCCACGGTCGAAGAGGTCGCCAAGGTTTACATGCTCGCCTACCATCTCGAATGCAAGGGGGTGACGATATACAGGGACGGCTCACGAGACGAGCAGGTGCTCTCCACCGGCTCCACTTACGAGAAGGACAAGGCCGGAAAAGAGGAGAAGGGAAAGGGCAAGAAAGTCGCAGTGCGCCCCCGCCCCGTCACCGTTTACGGCTCCACCCACAGGGTGACGACCGGTTGCGGCAACATGTATGTGACTATAAACCACGACGAAGAAGGCCGTGCGCTGGAACTGTTCACCCACCTCGGCAA
This sequence comes from Nitrospinota bacterium, assembly GCA_015231995.1. GTDB lineage: Bacteria > Nitrospinota_A > UBA7883 > UBA7883 > JACRLM01 > JADGAO01. Next base: position 2,529 of record JADGAO010000105.1, read on the forward strand.
GGCTGGCGGGTGCGCGGCGTCGCAGACGGAATCGATCGGCAGGCTCGTTTCGCTGGCTTTGCGGGCCGGGATAGACATCCAGGAGATAAAAGGCCAGATGACCGGGATCATCTGCCACCAGCCCGCATGGGACAAGAACGAACGTATATTCTCCTGCGCCGACGCCATCGCCAAGGCGATAAAGGCGTGGAGCGAGAGCGTGGCGAGCAGGGTAAAGCCCGAACCTCAGGCGGCCGCCGTAAAGCCGACAGCGTTGAAGGCTACCGCCGGAGGGAACGGCTCCGGGACGCTTGTCGGGCAAGCGGTGGCCAAGCCGGCCTCCGACAACGGCAAGACAGTCTCCGCAGGGGCCTGCCCGGATTGCGGCGGAGCGTTGCAGAGCGCGGACGGGTGCATGTTGTGCTCCAACTGCGGCTATTCGAAATGCTGACGCAGAGCGGGCGAAACGGGGTTTTTTAAAGGGAGGCCGGATATTTGAGCCGAGCCGTAGCCGAGGAGGCCGTCCCCCTCAACAGGATAAAAATACTTCCCGACCGGGTGGTCAACCAGATCGCCGCCGGGGAGGTTGTGGAGCGGCCGGCCTCCGTGGTCAAGGAGCTTGTCGAAAACTCGCTTGACGCGGGCGCCCGGCGCGTTTTCGTCTCCATCAGGAACGGCGGAAAGTCGTATCTGGAAGTCGCCGACGACGGGATTGGGATGTCGCGCGACGACGCTATCCTCGCCTTCGAGCGGCACGCCACAAGCAAAATACGCGACGCGGACGATCTGATGTCCGTCGCCACGCTCGGTTTCCGGGGCGAAGCTCTGGCGGCCATATCGTCCGTGAGCCGGACTCTGTTAAGTGTTTGCCAGCATGGGGCGGCGGGCGGCGCCGAAGTGACCGTCGAGGGGGGAAGGTTGACGGACTCCCGCGAGGGGCCACCGATTCCCGGCGCTAGGATTCAGGTGCGCGACCTGTTCTTCAACGCCCCGGCCCGCAGAAAATTCCTGCGCTCCGAAAGGTCGGAGGCCGAGAGGGTCGAGGAGGTCGTCGTCCGGTTGGCAATTGCGCGGCCCGACGTTTCTTTCACTTTCGTCAAGGACGGCAAGCCGGAACTCGAACTCCCCGCCCTCGACGGGGATGACGTCTGGAAAAAGCGAATCGAGGGGGTGTTCGGGGAGAAATTCTCGTCCGGCCTGATCCCCGTCAGTTTCAGCCTTTCGGGTTTGAGTATCGCAGGTTTTATATCCCGCCCCGGCCACAACCTCGACGGCGCGGGGAGGCAGTACGTCTACCTTAACGGGCGGCTCATCCGCGACCGGCTCGTGAGCCTCGGCGTCACGGAGGGGTATCACTCGCTATTGCCGCGAGGGGCCAGGCCGGCGTATGTTCTTTTCCTTACCGTTCCGCAGGGGCAGGTTGATGTAAACGTCCATCCTGCGAAGATGGAGGTGCGGTTCCGGGACGGGCGCGACGTTGTTGGGCTTGTGAAATCTGCGGTTCTAAACGCCCTGATCTCCATAAAAAACGGCTCATCGGCGCGAGAGGCTTTCCATACGCCAGCCGTGAGCGGAACGCCGCATGACGCTCCCATATCCGGCGACCCGTGGATGGCCCCTGCGCCGCCGTCCTCTCATCGCCCGTTCCGGGAGCCTGTGTCCGCCATGCTTTACGAAACGGCGCAAACGGATTTGGCGAAAGACGGGGCGGTTAGAGGCGCTTTGGATTTGGGAGAGGGGGCGATCCGCTCCGGCGCGGATATGTTCGAGACATTCGATGGGAGCCTCTCCCCGGACGTTCGGGTGGTGGGGCAGTTGTTCAAATCCTTCATCGTTGCGGAGGATGGAGACCGGACGCTCCTCCTCGACCAGCACACGGTACACGAGCGCATTTTGCGGGAGAGGATATCGTCCCGGCTTGAGAGCGGCGGGGTGGAGAGCCAGGAGCTGTTGTTCCCATTCGAGATCGAAATCCCGGTGGAGGCCGAAGAGCGGGTGGAAGATAGCCTGCCGATCCTGGAAAAACTCGGCTTTACGCTTACGCAATTCGGCTCCCGCTCCTACGCCGTGCGGTCGGCCCCGGCCCTGCTGGCGGGCAAAGACCCGCGCCAGACGGCGATGGAGATTGTCCGGCTCGCATATGGGCCGCTTGCGTTTGCGGGGACGGGGAGGATACTGGAAGAGTCGGTGAACGTGATGGCCTGCAGGGGCGCGGTCAAGGCGGGGCAGTCGCTCGACAAACGCGAGATGGAAAGCCTTTTAAGCCAGCTTGCCGAATGCGTCCTTCCCTACACCTGCCCGCACGGCAGACCGGTGGCGGTCGTTATCCACAGGGAGAGCCTGCTCAAAGCCTTTTTGAGAAAATGAAGGGGGGAGGCGTTCAGCCCTGGGCCTTGCCTTCTTTTGGCTTCCTGGCTTTATCGAGCACTTCCTTGATGGTGGTTTTCAACTGCTCGATGTTGGACGATTTGACCCAGTAAGCGTCCGACGCCCAAACCTGGAAGTCCCTCTTGTAATCGGCGTAGGCCGTGCAGAGGACGACCGGGGTCGTTTTGTCCTTCTCCCGGAACTTACGAAGGTACTCCAGCCCGTCCATCCCGGGCATTTTAATGTCGAGCGTGATAAGGTCTGGGCGGAACAGAGGTATTTTTTTGTCGGCGTCCATAGCGTCCCGCGCCGTGTCAACTTCGTAACCGGCGTCCGTCAGCTCTTCCTTGTAAAGAAGGCGTATGTTCTCCTCGTCGTCAACGACGAGAATTTTTATTTTCACCAAGGTCAAATCCTTTATCTCAATGGCGCCGGAAACAGGCGCGTTAAGCCACTTTAAGCCTCGTTGGGGAGGGTAAGTGTAAAAGTTACTCCAACACCAAGCCTGTTGTCAATTTCCATAACACCTTTGTGCAACCTTACTATTTTCCTGCAGAGAGACAATCCAAGGCCGGTTCCAGTGGGTTTGGTGGTGAAAAACGGGTTGAAAATGTCAGGCGCATCCCTTGGGGCGATTCCCCCGCCGGTGTCGGAAATGGAAATTACGACGCCGGGGGAATTGTCTTTGGTTCTGGAAGTGGCGATCCGCAGTTTGCGCGAAAGCTTGTGGCGTTTGCAGGACATGGCTTCCACGGCGTTGATCGTCAGGTTGATGAGAGCCTGTTTGATCTGGGCGGAGTCGAGATTGACGAGCGGCAGGTCTGAAGCCAGGTCGAGCTTCATATCTATCCCCTCTTCCGTCATGACGCGCCAGTAAAGGTCGGCGACCTCCCTGACGAGCTGGTTGAGGTTGACCGGCCTGCGGTTGTCGAACTGGCCCCGCGTGACCTCCAGCGTATTCTCCAGAAGCATCTCAAGCCTCTCGACCTCGCGGACGATTATTTCGGCGTAACCGGCTCCCGCTTCGCCTCCCGGCTTCTGATATAGCCTGCGGGCGAAACCTCCGATGACGGTGAGGGGATTTTTTATTTCATGCGCAAGCTCTGCGGAGACTTCGCCGAGCGCCGACATCCGCTCCACCTGCGCCATCCTGCTCTCGAGCGTGATCAGGTCCCGGTTAGTGCGCGAAAGCCTGTCCACCAGGCGCATGTTTTCCAAAGCCCAGGCCGTCGGCGCGGAAAACCGGGTCAACAGTTTCAGGTCCTCTCCGGTGATAGGCTTGTCGTTGAAAAGGTTGTCGACCAGAATGGCGCCGACCGCGTTTTCCCTGGCGATCAGCGGTATGACGGCGAACCGGTCGCAACCTAGCGCGTAAGCGAACAGCCGGTCGTCTGGAGACATGTCGGAGGAAGAGGCGATGTTGACCGGGGAGTGAGACCTGACTGCTCGGGCCAGGGCGTTGTCCGATGAAAGCGAGATCGTAAGGGAAGTGGCGAAGGCGTTAAATTTTTTGCGTTTTATCTCTTCGAGGTCGCGGTTTAAGAGCCAGGGTATAAGGCCGGGGCCGGTCTTGAGCTGATCGGTCGTTTTTTTCCAGTCCTGCGCGGCGTCCTCCCCGGTGTCCGGGCCGAGGCCGAGAATGCCCTGGAGCGTTTCCGAGTTTTCGTTGACGAGGAAAAGCATGGCGCGGTTGAACCCAAGCCCCTCGCCAACGGTTACGCAGGAGAGTATGACAGCCAGAAGGTCGTCGAAGTTATAGGCCTGTTGCATGGCCACGGAAAGCTCGAAAAGGATGGAAAGCTCGCGCGCGTTCCTCTCGTTTCTCACAAGGGCGCTCGCCAGCTCCTGCTTGGCTTTGGACCTTTGGATGGCCTGGGCGGCGACCTGGGCGATATCGGAGAGGGCGGAGAACTCCTCCTGCGTAAATGGGGCGAAATAACCGTCCGGCTTGGAGACGCGGTCGGCCGCCAGCAGGACGCCGTGAACCTCGTCCAGGAGAAGCAGGGGGTGGCATATGATGGACTTTTGCGCCACACGGTCGAGGCCGGCGAAAGCGGATTCAACGGCGATATCGTCAATCTTCACGGCGACGCGGGTTTTCATTACATGGGTTATCAGCCCGTCCCGCACCGGCCTCAAATATTCCGGGTCTCCGGTAGCCTCCGGGAAATGTTTAAGAGACGGCAGTCCATTTTCCGCCGTCCATATTATCAGCGTCCTGGCCTGTATGATCTCCGCCGCGCACCGGAGCACGTGGCCGGATATCTGGATGAAGTCGTCTGTGGAACTGACGCGCCCGCTCATGTCGTTGAGGGCCGTGAGGAAGCGCACCTTCTCCTGCGCTCTCTCGATGTGCCAGCCGGCCTGTATGGAGCCTGCGGCCAGGCTGGCGATTTCCTGGAGAAGCGCGGTATCGTCTTCCGAATAGTCCCGAGGCCCGACGGTCTGCACGTAAAGGACGCCCAGGCAGTTTTCGCCGAGCATTATAGGAGCGCCCAACATGCTCGTGAAGCGGTCCTCGCCGGTCTGGGGGATATGGTAAAAATCGGGGTCATCCCGGACACGGGCGAGGGCGACGGGTTTGCGCTGGCTGGCGATTCTCCAGCTGACGCCTTTGCCCTTCGGCAGGCGGATGTTGTTGGCCGCCTCGGAGCTAAGACCCCTGCACGCCCTGAGCGTGAGCGTTTCGCGGGCCTCGTCGAGGAGGAGTATGGCGGCGGCGTCTGCGGACAAGGCCTCGGCGGCGGAGGCGGCTATGTTGTCGAGCATCCCGGAGAGGTAAAGCCTGGACAGGGAGATGGAACTTAGCTCCCTGAGGAGTTTCTCGTCCATGTCTTTCACCCGGGTTCGTCTCCCACTATTTGCGCGTTGAGAGCGCCGATTTGTAAATCTGGATGTAGCTCTTTGCTGAACGGTCCCAGGAATGGTCCTCTCTCATCCCGGTGGAAACGATTTTACCCCATTCCTTGGGCCTGTTGCGAAGTACGTTGAGGGCCTCCGCCGTCTTCCAGAAAAAAGCGTGAGGCGTGTGTTCGGCGAATTTAAAACCGTTCCCCTCGCCGGTTGTGGGATTGTAATCGCTCACCGTGTCGTTAAGGCCGCCCGTAGCCCGGACGACGGGAGGCGTCCCGTAGCGGAGCGAATACATCTGGTTGAGCCCGCAAGGCTCGTAAAGCGACGGCATCAGGAAAATGTCCGCCCCGGCTTCTATCCTGTGGGCCAGCCCTTCGTCGTAACCGATCCTTACCGCAACCCTGTCCGGCCTGCGGGAGGCGAGCGCCCTGAAATACTCCTCGTAATTTTGGGTTCCCGATCCGAGGACTACAAGCTTCGAGTTGTTGTCCAATATCCTGTCGAGCGTTTCGGCGAGAATGCCCATCCCCTTCTGGTCCGTCAGCCGGGTGACAAGCCCGAACAACGGCTCGTTTCCCGGCGGAAGCCCCATCTCTTCGAGCAGGCGGGTTTTACAGACGGCCTTGCCACTAAGATTCTTCCAGGTGTAGTTGGCCGGGATGAGTTTGTCCGTCGCCGGATTCCAGACGTCAGCATCTATGCCGTTGAGGACGCCGTTAAGGCTCTCCGAGCGATCGCGCAAAACGCCGTCCAGGCCCCACCCGAATTCAGGAGTCTTAATCTCCGAGGCGTAGGATTGCGAAACAGTGGTGATAGCGTCGGCGAAAAGAATCCCGCCTTTAAGGAAATTGATCCTTCTGTAAAACTCCATCCGGCCGGAGGCGTAAATTTCCCAGGGTAGTCCCGTAAGGTGCCAGTCGTGCGGGGGGAAATGGCCCTGGAAGGACATGTTGTGGATCGTAAGGGCCGATGCGGTCTTTGCGAAAAAAGGGTCGTCCCGAAAAACCGTTTTCAGATAGACGGGTAGGAGGCTTGTCTGCCAGTCGTTGGCGTGGACGATATCGGGCCTGACCCCCAAAACCCTCGCCCCTTCAAGGACGCTCCGGCAGAAAAAGACGAACCTCTCGCAGTTGTCCGGATAATCCCCTGTGGGGGTGTTGTAGAGGTGTTCCCTGCCGAAATATCCCTCATGCTCGACGAAATGGGCGAAATGGTTGTCGCCAAGTTTAACCGTATGGACGTAGCCCTCGGGGAATCGGGCGGAAATGGGAACGGTTATTTTGACGGGCTTCTTTTTGCCGATACCCGCGTCCTTGCGGTCCACAACGGAGTAAAGGGGCATGAAAAGACGCACTTCCACACCCAATCCCGCCAACGCCTTGGCGAGCGCGCCGGAGACATCCGCCAGTCCGCCGGTTTTCGCGTACGGGGCCGCTTCCGATGTTGCGAAAACGACCGTCAGTTTTTTCTTTTTGCCAGTCAGCGGCTTTGAAACAGCTTTTTTTGGAATGGTAAAAACCCCTCATGAATTGGGGGAATCCTAATTAGTAATATGGCGGTTGTCAAACCATTAATGTAGCGGGAAGGAGGGGGGGGCGGCTCGCCCCGTCCACAAGGGCTGTGATACGGGGCGTTGTTGTATATCGTGTCAGGAATCGATTTTTGGCAGAGTGGCCAGCCCTGTCGAATCGCCGCCCAGATCGAGCTTGTCCCACATCCCCGGAGACATGGCCGCTGGAGTGGCGACATTCGGCAGTCCGTAAATCTCGTCGCCATAAGTGAGCTTATCCCAATTCCTGGCCCCTTCCATGGAAGGTGTGATGATATTTGGCAGACCGTATAGATCGTCGCCGTAGTCGAGTTTTTCAAAAGCGCCGCCAGAACCTGCAAACGCCGGGCCTGATCCTGAAACCAGAAGCGCGCCCATCAAAATAACGGCGGACATAATTAGTATCCGTTTCATCTCAAATTCCTCCTTATGCTCCCATGAAGCCTTGCCTTATAGCGGTTGGCTTCAGAATTTTCTTCCACACACCAGAGTAATGAAGCATATCCCCTGCCAGTTTGATGGGTTTGATTTAGAAGCGGTTGTGAGTATCGGCGTTTGTATCGAGAGGACTTTTGCGTCCCTGGCGGGACAATGCTGTCCATGGAGGCGAAGAGTAGTCCGGGTCTGCTATAATCACAAACTTACCGAAAAATAAATGGAGCCTTAAGACCGGTGGAGTTAGCAAGCCAGTACGACCCAAAAGATGTCGAAGCCAGATGGCGTGATGAATGGCTCAAAGCCGGAGTCTTCCGCGCAAAAGACAAATCGGACAAGCCCGGATTTTCCATAGTCATCCCGCCGCCAAACGTCACCGGCGCGCTTCATATAGGCCATGCGCTAAACAACACGCTTCAGGACATACTCGTCCGCTACAAGCGGATGGATGGATACAACGCGCTCTGGATGCCGGGGACGGACCATGCGGGCATCGCCACGCAGAACGTTGTGGAACGCAAGCTCAAGGCCGAAGGGATTGACCGCCAGGCTCTCGGACGCGAGAGGTTTATAGAGCGGGTCTGGAAGTGGAAAGAAGAATCGGGCGGGATGATCATCAACCAGCTGAAAATGCTGGGCGCCTCCTGCGACTGGGAACGGGAACGCTTCACGATGGACGAAGGGTTGTCCCGCGCCGTGCGGGAGGTCTTCGTGTCGCTGTACGAAGAGGGGCTGATCTATCGCGGCGAATACATGATCAACTGGTGCCCGCGATGCCACACGGCGTTGTCGGACCTTGAAGTGACCTATCAGGAACGCGACGGGCATCTGTGGCGGATACGCTATCCTTCCGAGGATGGCGGCGAGGGGATCGTCATCGCCA
>JADGAO010000106.1 GCA_015231995.1 Nitrospinota bacterium
CCCCCAGTTTTTTAACGCTCTGCAAACACGGATATGCCGCGCATGAAACCGGGACTGGTCATCTATCCCACCAAGCAAAGGTTGACGGAAGCCGTCATACGCCTCACCGCCGGGCCAGGGCCGGTGTCCGCCGTCATGCCGTCTGTCATGACCATTGGCGCGTTTGAAAACAAACTCACCGAAGAAATTGTGGGCCACCGAAAGACGATCTCTCAAATGGCCCGCGCCATGCTTCTGTCGAGGTTGATCGAGGAACGTCGTTCGTCCCTGCCGCCGGGAATTTTCATGCTGGCAAAACGGTTCAAAGGGTTTGTCAACGCCACGCTTTCATTTTTCGACGAGCTTGGAGCCGGGCTGATCGGCCCCGCCGATCTTGAAAATATCAGAGGCTACTCGCCGGAGAAAGAAGGAGAGATCGCGGCGCTGTATAACCTGTACCGGAGCGAGCTTGAGCGGTTGAACCTTTGGGATTCGGGCATGACACGATCTGCGCTGGCGCAGATGGCCGGGGATGAATCCGCATTCGCCTCCTCCCCTACCCTGTCGAGCCACAGCTCCATCACTCTTCGGGACATCTATCAGTTCACCCCATACAGGTTCGAGCTGTTCCGCAAGCTGGCCCTGCGGATTCCGGTTTACATCAAGGCTCCAGTCCCGGACGAGAGACGAAAGGCTTTTGGATATCTCATCTCCAGCGTCGAAAAGTTCGAGAGCCTTGGAGGAGAGGAAGGTTCGCTGGACATCGAGTTTGAAGAACCGGAAACCGGCCCGCTAAACACCATCACGTCACGCATATTCGATCTATCCCCAAAACCGGACACGCCAGTCACAGAGGATATTCTAAAACGTGTCACAGTCACCCTCTGCCCCGGCAGACGACGGGAGGTGGAAGAGGCCTGCGCCGCCATAATCAGGATAAAGCGCGAGACGGGGCTTGATTACAAGTCGTTTGCGGTCATCCTTCGCAACGCAGACCCCTACGGCCCGCTGATAGAAAACGTTTTCAATAGATACGGAACGCCGTTTCATTTCCGAAAAGGGATACGGCTTACGGCCAATCCGCTCATAAACGCCGTCCTCTCGGTTTTCTCCGCTATCGAAAGCGGATATGAGAGAAACGCTATTTCGGCCATTCTCCTGTCGCCTTATTTCAAGCGTTTTTCGGGACTGGACGGAGTGGCGGCGCAAAACCTCTTCACCGCATCGCGAGTAATAGACGGCCCTCCGGGCAGTTGGCGCCCCAAGCTCGAGCGTGGAGTGGCGCTCCTTGACGAACGCCATCGCGCCACAGCAGGCAAGATACGCGAGGAGACGCTAAAACTACTCGACAAGCTGGCCGATTTCGCCGCGCAATCGCGGCCATCGGCTTTTTTCGATTCGTTCGCCGATCTATTGAGATACCTGGAGCTTGATCCAGACCCGTCCGCCCAAACGCCCATGTTCGAGCGGATAAGGTTCCGCGACAATAACGCATTCATGCAACTTATCGAAACCGTGGCGGACGCGCGCGATTCCGTGGAGGCCTTGAAGATCGGCGGCTCTCCATTGGGTTTCTCCACGCTCCAGAGCCTGCTCTACGCGCAACTGGAAAGCAGGTATATACCCGAACCCGGCTCCACGGATTTGAACGGCGTGGCCGTCCTCAACGCTCATGACGCAGTCGGGTCAAGATTCCCCGTGACGATAATCCTTGGATTGATCGAAGGAGAATTCCCGGTTTTTCCCCAGCCGGCCTCGATACTGGACGAGGAAGAGCGGATGAGCTTCAACCGTATTCACGCTGAGGCGGTGAAACAGAACAATCCCACGCTGGTCAAAGGCAGAAGGGTTTTCGACAGTTGGGCGGAGAAATGGCAGGAAGAGTCTTTGCTCTTTTTCCAGACAATCAGGACCGCCACGGATCAGATACATCTTTTCCATTGCGAGATGGGAGACGACGGCGAACCGCTTCTCGCGTCGCAGTTTATCGAGGACACGCTGGAGGCGATTAACCTTAAAACCGTGAATGTGGCTCCATCGCTTGCGATAGACCGGAAGCCGGGCGAACTGCTCGACGCGGAGGAATTGCGGTCATACATCCTGCGTAGCGTGTTCCGTGAAGGGTTGGACGGCAAAACGGCGGTTGAGAAAATAGCAGGGATGCAGTTGGAGGCGGACGAGACAACGACGCTTGCCAGGTTACTGCGCCTCACCGCAGTGGAACGCTCCAGGGACAGATATTTTATCGAGAGAGACACGAAAGCGAAAGAAGCCCTATTCTCTCCATTCAACGGTAGCCTCAAAGAGGTGGAGAGCCTGATACGGAATTTCCATCTTCTAAAAAGACATGGCAGAACCACTCCAACGGATATGGAAAAGTACGGACAGTGCCCATTCCGTTATTTCGCTTCGCGCCTGCTTGCGATGGAGCCGGTGGAAGAGCCGGAACCGGAACTTGACGCGAAAAACATGGGAACCATCCTGCACAATATAGCGGAACGTTTCTATCAACGGTTGATGCAAGAAAAATCCCTGCCGTTGAAAGGAACCGACGCTGAGAAATCCGCGCTCTTAGAGACTGCCCGTAACGTTTTTATGGAAACGGAGAACGCCGACACACAGGGCGACCCGGCCATCTGGCGGGTGGAAAAACGCAGGATCGAGAATCTGTTCCGAATCTGGCGGGCTGTGGAAGAAGAAGATCAGTTGGAAACCGGTTTTGCGCCCGTTGCGGTGGAAGCTGGGTTTGACCTGCCGAAGAACGTTAGAGGCTGGCTTGCAGGGCCGCCGCTTGTCCTGAACGCAGGAGACGGCAACCAGCGGTTCATCGCAGGGAAGATAGACAGGATAGACGTGAACCGGGAGAAAAAAACAGTTCGCGTAGTGGATTACAAGAGCGGATCAAACCGGAGCAGGTACAACAAAATGCTCAAGCGGGAAAATCTCGGCGTGACGGCGTTTCAGGTTCCGGCGTATATGGCTCTCGCCAAAAAGTATATAAAAGAGGCGAAAATACTGGACGAAGTGACGGGCGTATTCGGCGGATACCGTTTGATGAAATCAGACACAGCAGGCAAAGCGTTCGTCACTGATATTCCAAAACCCAGAGGGAACATATCGCCAATTGATGACGGCCTGTTCCTTGAACCGGCGGATTCGCTCCCGCCGAACGTCGCGGCTGGAGCGTTCGAGGCTCTTGCGCTAGGGATGATCGGGAATATGGAAGCGGGGCTGTACCCAGTCTCCCCCCGGACATGCGAATACTGCGATTTCATCGCTCTTTGCCGTTACATCGAAGCTCCCGCGCCGGAAGATGAGGAGTCCGAAAGTTGAGCGAACAGACACTGCGCGAAATATTGGAATTCGACGGCGACATAACCGTCAAAGCCAGCGCCGGAACGGGCAAGACGACAGCCCTTACGCGCAAATATCTTGAGGAGCTGAAAAAGCCGACTGAAAAGGGCTACGTCCGGGTCGGCCAGCTTGCCGCGATAACGTTCACAGAAAAGGCGGCGGCGGAAATGCGTAAACGCCTGCGCGACACGCTGACCGAAGAAATTAAACGGCTTGGAGCGAAAATCGGACTTGAAGGCTCGTCGGCCAACATGAATGAAGAGGCCGAAAACGTCGGCGATGACAAAAAACTTCTGGCGCATCTTATCCGCCAGCGTCAGGCTCTCCAGACGGCTTACATCTCCACCGTCCACTCGTTCTGCGCCCGTCTGCTTAAGGAAAATCCGCTAACGGCGAGGGTTGATCCGGCATTCGCTGTGATAGACGAGTGGGAGGCGGCGGAACTGCTGGAGCGCTCCACAAAAAATGTCACGCTCAACCGGCTACGCGCCGGGGACAAGGGAACGGAACGGCTAACCCTCATGCTCGGTTTCACCGCAAAGGGCGAGGGAACGCAGGGGCTTGTGGAGACGTTAATAAGGCTAATTCCGCTCGCGAGATCCGCGCACAAGACGCCCGACGGGATCGCGAAGTTTTACGATGGGCTGGCGGAAAAACTTCTGGCGGAATCCGGCGACGCACCCAAAAGACTTTTGAGCCTCATCCCTTCGCTTCTTTCGGAAGGTGGAAAGACAAGCATAGAACGCAAGGTCGGCGCGGAGTTGGCTGGAATGCGCGATGAAAACCCAGATGCCCCCTTCTCATCCATTCAAACAGCCATCCATCTTTTGAAGATGGCCATGAAACTCGATAAAGGGATTGGCGGACGTAAAAACAACTCCGCCGAAGACCATGTCGTCGGTAAAGACGCTGTCAAACTTATGCGCCTTGCCGCTGGCGCTGTGTTGGAGAGAGAGATAAAGAAAGATATCTCGGCTCTGGCGTCGCTGGTCGCGGAGGTTCGGCGCGAATACGATTCCGCAAAAGAAAAACTTTCGGCCCTGGATTTCGACGATCTGGAAGAGAAAGCTCTCGACTTGCTACGGCATGGCGGCGAGCCTGCAAAACGAAGGTTCGCAAGGTTCCAGCGCGTTCTGGTTGACGAGTTTCAGGATACCAACGAGCTTCAACTCGAGATCGTGACGGCGCTGGCTCGTCCCGGCGGGCTTTTCATCGTAGGCGACATGAAACAGTCCATCTACGGGTTTCGAGGCACGGACTTCACCGTTTTCCAGAACCTTTCCGAAAAGATAACCGACGATGGCGGCAAGGCCTTCCAGCTTCGTGAAAACAGAAGATCAACTCCGTCGCTAATTAAATTTACGAACGGCTTTTTTCAACATTTGATGCGCCATGATAACAATGGCGGAGCGGGGTTCGTGTTCGACCCGGAGATTGACGGGCTTCTGCCGATGCGACCAGCCGATGGCGTTGGCGAAATCATCAGGCTTTCCATAGCCTCCGACGGCGCCTCGGCGGAAACGCGCCTGCTGGAGGCCGCAGAGCTTGCCCGTCTCATAAAGGAAAAGGTGAAGAGCGGAGCGACAGTAGCCGAGCGTGACGGGTCGTCAAGGCCTGCGCGGTATGGCGACATCGCCCTGCTATTGCGGAAGTTTGGAAACCTCTCTGTCTTCGAGAACGCTTTGCGCCATGCCGGCGTCCCCTATCAGGTGGTCAAGGGCAAAGGATTTTTCAACGCTCAGGAGGTGATGGACATCATCAGCCTTCTCTCGTTCATTGATAACCAGTCCGACGCCTTTTCCCTGCTCTGCGCGTTGCGTTCGCCGCTTGCGGGATTGAGCGACGTGACGCTATACAGCCTTTGCCGGGGCGAGAGCGGAGAGGAGCGAAACCCTGTCGGGATCATCATCGGCGATATCCCAATTCCATCGGAGATACACGACGAGGAGAAGGAGAAAATTCTTCTCTTCATCAAACGCTCGCAACAATGGCGCAAAGGCAGAGGGCGGCTTTCGATCTGCGAACTGATGGAGACGGCCCTGGCCGAGACCGGTTATCAAGCCGTCATGATGGGACGGTTTCAGGGAGAACAAAAAGCGGCCAACCTTCAAAAACTGATAGACCATGCGAGGACCTACGAAAAAAGGGCCGGGGCGTCGCTGGCCGGGTTCGTATCCGCGATAAAGAAAAAACAGGAAAAAGACAGAGGCGGCGACGCGGAGGCGGTTGTCCTTGGGCCTGGCATGGACGCCGTATCCATCATGACTATCCACCAGAGCAAGGGGCTGGAGTTCCCTATCGTGGCGCTGGCCGACCTGGGTTCGTCCGGCAACGCAAACCTGGGCCGCTCGTTTTTCCATCCACGGCATGGGCTTGCCATCCAATATTACGACGAGCAAAGCGCGGAATGGGTGAAAGGGCCGGTTTTTCTGGATATCGAAAAACAGATAAAAGAAGCTGGGGTTGAAGAAGAAAAAAGGCTCCTTTACGTCGCAATGACCCGCGCCCGCGACGCGCTGATACTCAGCGGCCCGGCGCCCGGCTCCAAAGCCGCCAAAGGCCAGTTCTGCAAGTGGGTTGACGAGGGTATCGAAAAGGCCGGGCTTGAAACGCTAAACGTAACGGCAAACGAATTCCCACCGTCCCCCGGCAGGGAAGCCGAAATTGATATGGCGAAGGTAGCGGAAAATATCATCGCCGTTGCGAAAGATCGCTTAAGCGCGCCAAAACCAGCCAGCGCAGATTCGCACGTCCCTTTCATACACCTTACCGTCACAAGCCTTGCAACGTTTAAAAAATGCCCGCGCCTCTACTATTACCGGAACGCGCTGGATTTGCCGCAGGTAAGCGCGGAACGCGCGTTCGACAGGGAATACGACAGCGGCGTATCGGCGATGGAGCTTGGCTCCCGCATACATGAGATGTTAGAAAAAACCAGCTTTGGCGACCTTGCAAACGAAGCCCGGCTTGCCGATGTGATCGAAAAGGAGCTGAGCGGCTTCCCCGCCGCAAACCGCAAAGCGGCTCTGCGAAGCCTTTCTGCCGCGTTTAAGGCCGAGCCGCTTTCGGAATTGCCGGATGTAACAACGGATAATGCAAGGCGAGAGGCGCAAGTGGCTGTAAGGTTTTCCGCTGACGATGTGACGCTTTTCCTGGAAGGCGCGGCTGATATTTTTTGGAACGGAGCCGACGGCCCCCGGCTTGTTGATTATAAGATAGCGGCAAAACCGGAAGACGATACGGATAACCTTTTCCAGTTGAGCCTGTACTCCTGCGCGATCATGACGGCGGAAGGTCATGACAAGCTGGACGCATATGTGGTTTATCTAAGCGGCGCAGGTCAGGTTACGCATCTTGCGTTGACTGAAGGCGACCTGCCTGCGATCAGGAATTCCGCGCTGGAGTTGGCGAGGGATATTGCCCGGCTCAATGCGAAACCTGAAGAAAATTGGCCGGTGAACACAGGAAAACATTGCAACGCAGGCGGATGTTTTTTTAAAGGACGATGTCGTCAGTCATACTTTGATCCTTCGGTCGCGGGGTCTCCTTCAGGATGACAAAATCCCGAAATCGTTGACTTGCACAAAGCTTTTCTTGGCAATGGCCAGTGGCCATAAGACAACCTTACGGGATATACACCATCACCTTTGTGTCGCCGACCATAAGCGTATCGTTGTTCCTGAGCAGAATCGGGTCGTTGGGCGTGGCGGCCCTGCCGTTTATGGACGAGCCGTTTGTGCTCCCAAGGTCGACGAAAAACCAGCTCTCCGTAACGGCGTCGAAAACGATCTTCGCATGACGGCGCGATGTCTGGGTGTCGTAAAGGCCGATATCGTTTTCGGGATTTCGTATGTTGCCGATGTTTATATCCCTGCGCTCCAGCGGATGCCGTTCCCACCCTTCTCCTTTTTGCACCTGCAACGCCGCCTCAAGCATCCGCAACGGGGCGGAGCCTATCATTTCCTCGGATATCACGGAGGTCTGGTCGGAAGCTGGTTTGCCGCGTGGCGGCTTGGAAGTGGATGTCGGTTTTTCCTTCGCCGCTTTCGCTTCCGGCTTGGCGGATGGCTCTTGCGAAGGATTGTCGAACTTAAGCTCGTCATGATCGAACTCCATTTCCGGCGACTGGCCCAACGGGATTTTCTGGGTTTTCACAGGTTTTATCGCCGGTTCGGAGAAAATGGGTTTCTCTTGAACGGGAGTTTTAAGGTTCCGTTTGACAAGCGCAAGCAGGTCTTTTATCCAGGCTTCGTTGGAAAGCTCGTTCTTTATGGCGGAGCACAATTCCTTGCGTTTGCCGATGTAATTCTCCTCGCCGTATTCCCCGTTGGCGCGACGGAGCCTGTTGAGTTTAAGCTCGCGCCGAAGCGTTGATATTGCGCCAACCACTTCGGCCAGCGTGGACTCCATATCCTCTACCATCTCTGCGGCGGCTACGGGTGAAAGGTCGAAGTCGCTCTCCACTTTCGCCAAAGCCAGCTCCGCCTGCGCAAGCTCGTTCGCATAGCGGCGTTCCAGCTCTTCGTAGAGGTTCCTCCATTCCGACACTTTCTCCTTGAGGCTCCGCAGGGTTCTGCGCTTCTCCACCAGTATCCGGTAATCCGGGTTGTTGAAAAGCTCTTCGAATGTCACGGCGTCCCTCCTCCGCAAATGTCAGTAGATAAAGAGCGTGATCAGCGCCAGCGCCACAAGCGCCGCAACGACGACAAGACCGGCCACAGCCATTGCGTTTTTCTTTTCTTCCCTGCGCATTCTTACTTTAGAGCTGGATACCCCAAGGTCAACTATCGTGGCGTCGGGATCGGGGCCTTTTCGCGCCCCTGCGCCTTCGTGTCTTGAAGAGGTGCGTTTCCCCCTCCCCTCCATGAGCTTGACAGCTTCATGTTTGGCGCGGGAGATAAACGCCACCCGTTGAAGTTCGTTCCTGTCCATGGCCAGGTCAAGAGCCTCGTCGAACACCGCCACCATATCCGAGCCGTCCCAGACGAGCTCCTTGAGCCTGCCGATGACGTCACCCTCTTTTGTGCGGCGGATGTCGCCGCGCTCGAGGAACTGCTTAAGGGCGGGAATGTCCCGGACTTCGTCAAGAGTGACGGCGTTGCGTATGGACGATGTGTATTTCACATCGAACTTGAGCACGCCAAGCTTGACCACGTCGCCCTCCTTGAGCGTCGTCGGCATGGAGATTCGCGTGTCGTTCACATACACGCCGTTGACGCTTTTCACGCCGCCGGCCCCGTCGGTTATCATCGTCCTTCCGTCCTCGATGAGAACCTGGGCGTGCTTCTTGGAAATGGAATTGTCGGGCAGGATCACTTCGCAGGCTTGGTCCCGCCCTACGACCATACCGTCCTTATCAAGGGGGAAAACCTTCTCTTCCCCTTTCTGACCCGCCACATAAAGGCAGAGCGAATCGTCGCGTTCGGCCATCAGACCAGTCTCACCGTTTTATTCATCCGCGCATTTTATCATATGCTCAACGCCATTTTTTCAACCCGATTCCAGGACACATCTCTAAAATCGAACAGGTGGAACATAATGGAGAGACAGGCTTGCAATGGTTTTGCCCGAACGTGACCAGAAGTTTGTTGAACGTTATCCAATACCGGGCGGGAAGCCTTTTCCGCAGGGCGTATTCCGTTTCTTCCGGCGTCCTGGTATGGACATAACCCCATATGTTGCAAATCCTGTGGACGTGCGTGTCCACACATATACCGGGAAGCCCGAACCCCTCTGTCACGACAAGGTTAGCCGTCTTGCGGCCCACTCCTCGCAATAAGAGAAGTTCGTCAATGTCCGAGGGGACATGGCCGCCGTATTTTTCGACGAGCGTCCGGCTTATCTCGACAACGGTATGCGCCTTGTTCCTGTAAAAGCCTACCGGATAGATGAGTTTCTCGATCTTTTCAACCGAAGCGCTGGCGAGGGTTTGCGGGTCGTCGGCCATTTCGAAGAGGCGTTTGGAGGCCAGCGCCGTCGCAGAGTCTTTCGTCCGCAACGAAAGCAGGCAACTTATAAGAACGTGAAACGCCGAGCGGGGGCGGATGTCATCGGCGTATTTGCTGACGACGGGTTTTTCCCATCCGGCGTAAAGCCGTTTGAGAATGCGAATGGCTTTCCCTATTTCGAAGCTTTCGCGTCCCCGCTGGAGCTTTTCAGCTTTCTTCTCGCCCGCAAGATGAAGTGAATGTTTTCCTTTTCCCATTTCCTCACCGTCTCGTAATCCTCGAATCCACGCTCCATCTCCCGGAAGACCGGCCCATGAACCCGTCTCTCCCCGTTTTCGCCGATCCTCGCTCCCAGCTTTTTGTGAGTCAGCTCATGGTGGACGATGAACTCCACAAACCGCCTGGGCACGTCGGCCATGTCAAGGGCGGGATGTATCCGCACAAGGTTCAGGCCGCAGTCATACGACCCGAGCGTAATGCTTCCGCCACGCCGTTTCACTTTTGCGGGAGCCTTGCCCCATGCGATACGGAACGAAAGGGCGCCGCCGAAATATTGCGAGTTCACCAGATCGGCGATTTCGGCAAGGTCGTGGAACTCACCTGCGGTCTTCAGTTTCTTGAGAGACTTGCGCTTTAGAGGCTCTGGGGACGATGCGCTATTCATGAATCCGCGCACGGCTTTCGGCAAAACCCTCGTCTCCCCTTTAAGGTACGAAACCAGCCCGTCAACCGTCGGCCCATCGGCCAGCGCGAACCTGCGCGAAACCCTTATTTGGCAAAGGCCGCCAAGCCGTCTGATGGATATGAATGTTCTTCTGTTGTTGGTGAGCGTTATGGAAGCTCCAGCGCCAAGCCGTTCCTTCAACGTCTCGACAAACGCCCGTTCAAGCAGGTCCACGCCTAATTCACCCCTATGGATTTTTCATGCTATTGCAAGAACCAGCCCCTCTGATAAAGAGAATTTTGCATAATCCATCACGTTCGCAATATTGTCATTCTGAACCCTTCACAGGGTTCAGGGTAAACTCCGCGTTGTCATTCTGAGCGCGCGACCAGTGTCATTCTGAGCAACGCGAAGAATCTATCAGGGTTTGTCATTCTGAACGGAGCGTAGCCCTTCGAAAGACTCAGGGTAAACTCCGTGAA
>JADGAO010000107.1 GCA_015231995.1 Nitrospinota bacterium
CGCGCCTCTACGAAGGCCGATGCGAACACCTCGAAAAGCGTTTGTGTTTCTGTTTTGCACCATTTGGCGACAGCCCCCTATCAACTTCGGAATTCGGGCTTATGCAAAGCTTTCCTTGCCAACCAAACTTCTGAAATTTTCATCGAAGAAAAAATGAAAAAAGACGAGAGAAGTTCAACTGATTGAAAATCCAAGATTAATAAAGTTTGGCGAAGATAACTCCCTTGGGTCGGCTGATTGATGATTGGAATAAATGGCTTGTTAAATCAACGAATTACATGTATGATTATACAAATAGCTTTAGGGTTAAAGAACTTTTCGGGCTATTCCGATAAGGTAGCAAGGCTGAGTTTATTAAAGTAAGGGAATCAGATCATGGGCGTAGCGGTTGGTGGGCTTGTCTCTGGAATGGACAGCGCTTCCATCATATCCAAACTATTGGAGCTTGAGCGGCGCCCGGTAACGCTTCTTGAGAATAAGAGAACCACTCTTTCCAACGAGAAAGCCGCGTGGCAGGAAATCAGCACAAGGATGCTGGCCCTCAAAACCGCCTCCAACGATATGGCCACATTAAGCAATTTTTCCAGCAAATCCGCCACGTTCATCTCCAACAGCGCTTCCGCCGCGACGGCTCTCACCGTTACCGCCGCTTCAAACGCGACGAGCGGCACATACGGGATAAAGGTCAACCAGCTGGCGCAGTCGCAGAAATCCGCTACCGACCAGAGTTTCACAAGCTCCACATCGGCTCTGGGGTTGATAGGAACGTTATCAATCGGCGCAACTGATATTTCGATTACGGAAACAGCCACGCTTGGCGGCATAAAAGACCTCATTAACAACAGCGGAGCCGGGGTGACCGCAAACATTTTCAACGCAGGCACAACCGCCTCGCCCCAGTACAGGCTGATGGTTTCGGGAAGCGAGCTTGGCGCCGCCAACGCGTTCACCATCGGTTACGGCGACATCACGATGACCGACAACATTCTCTCCTTCACCGACACGCAGTCGGCGCAGGACGCAAGCGTGACGTTCGACGGTGTGGCTACGACCAAAAGCTCCAACACGATAAACGACCTCATCACCGGCGCCACGATAAACCTGCAGGCCGCCGGGTCCGGGACGATAACGATGGCCACGGACACCAACGGCGTCGTTACCAAAGTCCAGAACTTCGTGGACAAATATAACAGCGCGATGGATTACATCAAGGAACAGCTCGCCTACGACCAGACCAATAAGACGAAAGGCACGCTGTTCGGCAACTCGACGCTTATGTCCATGCAGAACCAGTTGCGCTCCATAGTCAGCGGAAGCGTCTCCGGCCTGGATCCGACGGATCCGGCCATCATCTCTTCCCTGGCGCAGGTGGGGATAATGACGGACATAAACAACCAGATGACGCTGGATACCGCCGCTTTCCAGGACGCGCTCGCCAGCGATTTCGACCAGGTGGCCCGGCTTTTCGCCAATAGCGGGAGCGGGTCGTACAACTTCATCGCCTCAAGCGGTTTCACGCAAGGCGGCGTGTACGACACGAAGGTGGAGGGCGGCGTCCTCAAGCTGAGGATATCCGGTTCGACGGGGGACTGGACGTCGCTGACGCAGGACGGCAATTACGCGTTCGGCGTGGCCAACACCATCCTCGACGGCCTATTGCTTCAGACGGGCGCGCTCACCGAAGGAGCGACCGGCGCGATGACCCTCACCGGCGGCATAAGCACAAGGGTGCAATCGTACACAAGCAGATACACAGAGTTCTCGACGGAAGGGCTGATCTACAACCAGAACAAGAGCATCGAGACCCGCGACCAGGAGTTTCAGGACGAGATAACCAATCTAACCAACCGCCTGACGGAAAAGGAAACCAACCTGAAGGCCAAGTTCACCCAGCTTGAGGTTTTACTTGCGAAGATGAGTTCGCAACAGACATACCTGACACAGCAGTTAAGCGGCATCGCCAATTCGGTTAGACGATAAAGCAGACGGTTATTTAGGGAGAATGAGCCAATGATCGGATATGGAAAGCCTTCGGTCTACCAGGCCACGCAGGTTTCTACTGCCAATAAGGTGCAACTTGTCGTCCTCATGTACGACGGGGCCATCCGTTTCATAACAGAGGCCAAAGAGAAGTCCGCCGCCGGGGACGTTGCGGGGAAGGGTGTGGCCATCGGCAAGGCCCAGCGTATAATCCACGAGCTGACAAACGCGCTGGATATGCGGCGTGGCGGCGAGGTGGCTACGAACCTGTCGCAGGTGTATATGAGAATCAGCAGGAACCTTATAAACGCCAACGTGAACCGCAAAATGGAAGACCTGGACGAAAGCCTGGAATCCCTGCGGAACCTGCGCGGCGCGTGGGAGCAGATAATGCGCCAGCCGAATACGGCCGAACCGGTCCAGCAGTCCAAACAGACGGTTGGTGGCAAAATCGCCATAAGCATGTGACGGGGTGGATTTGAAACCCGCCCTGCGGCCTTTTTGAAACCGCCTCTACCGCCTTTGGGCGCCGCTTTGAATAATCGCTTATAATCTTCCAATGAGCTCCGATTTCAAACTAGTCTCCGATTTCTCCCCGGCTGGCGACCAGCCTCAGGCGATAAAACTGTTGGCCGAAGGGCTTGCGCGCGACGAGAAGTTTCAAACCCTGCTTGGCGTAACAGGCTCCGGCAAAACTTTCACCATCGCCCACGTCATCCAGAAGATACAAAAACCGACCCTCGTCATCGCCCACAATAAGACGCTGGCGGCGCAACTCTATTCGGAGTTCAAGTCGTTTTTCCCGCACAACGCCGTGGAGTATTTCGTCTCTTACTACGACTACTACCAGCCGGAGGCCTATCTGCCCAAAACCGGGACGTACATCGAGAAAGACTCCTCGATAAACGAGGATATAGACAAGATGCGCCACTCCGCTACCATGTCCATACTGGAGCGGCGCGACGTGATAATCGTCGCCTCCGTCTCGTGCATCTACGGCCTCGGCTCGCCGGACGACTACAACTCCATGCGGATAAAAATATCGCGCGGCCTTACGATGGAGCGCGACTGGCTTCTGGAAAAACTCGTGGAGATACAATACGACCGCAACGACATGGATTTTAAACGCGGCACGTTCCGCGCAAGGGGCGACGTGGTGGAGATACTCCCCATCTACGAATCGGACACCGCAATACGGGTGGAGTTCTTCGGCGACGAGATAGACGCGATAACCGTCGTGGATTCGCTCACGGGCAAGACCATAAACAAACTCGACTCGGTGAACATCTATCCGGGCAGTCACTACGTCACGCCGCGCGAGGTGATGGAAAAGGCGCTGGGCCAGATCAGGTCGGAGATGCTGGAGGTTGTCTCTGCCTTCAACGCAAACGGCAAGCTCATCGAGGCGCAGAGGATAGAAGAGCGCACGATGGCCGACATCGAGATGATAAAGGCCATCGGCTATTGCAACGGGATCGAGAACTATTCGCGCTACACCACAGGCAGGAATCCCGGTGACCCGCCCCCGACGCTTATAGATTACATGCCGTCCGACTCGCTTCTCATCATAGACGAAAGCCATCAGACCGTGCCGCAGATAGGCGCGATGCTCAAAGGCGACAAGTCGCGCAAGAGAATGCTGGTGGATTACGGGTTCCGCCTCCCGTCGGCGTTCGACAACCGGCCGCTGTCGTTCGAGGAATTCGAGGAGAGAGTTCCGCAGGTGATTTTCGTTTCCGCCACTCCAGCGGCCTACGAGCTGGGGAAATCCGGCGGCTCCTTCGTGGAGCAGGTCGTGCGTCCGACAGGGTTGTGCGACCCGGAGATCATCATGCGTCCCGTCAAGAATCAGGTGGACGACCTGCTCGAAGAGATACGCAAACGCGTGGAGAAAAACGAGCGTGTCCTAGTCTCCGCCATGACGAAAAAACAGGCGGAGGATTTGTCCGAGTACTACCAGAACATTGACGTGCGCGCGCGGTACCTGCATTCCGACATACACACGCTGGAACGTATGGCGGTGATACAGGATTTGCGGAAAGGCGAGTTCGACGTTCTCATCGGCATCAACCTTCTTCGCGAAGGGCTGGATATCCCGGAGGTGAGCCTTGTCGCCATACTCAACGCCGACATGGAAGGTTTTTTACGCTCCGAGACGTCGCTGATACAGACCGCCGGACGCGCCGCCCGCAACGTGGACGGGAAGGTTATTTTCTACGCCGACAGGGAGACCCGCTCCATACGTCGGGCCATTGACGAGACAAACCGCAGGCACGCAATCCAGACAGCGTACAACGAAAAACATGGCATCACGCCACAGGGTATCAAGAAGAAGATACACGAAGCGCTCGCTTCCGTTTACGAACGCGACTATTTGACCGTGCCCACGGAAGGCGAGGAGCCGTTGGAAAATATCGCCGAGGCGGAGCTGGAGCGGTTAATCCGCGATTGCGAAGCGAAGATGAAAAAAGCGGCCAAGGAACTGGATTTCGAAACCGCCGCCAAATACCGCGACCGGATAAAGAAGTTCAAGAAGCTGGAGATGGTGTAGGGGGGGTGTATCTGTAACTGTCTTGCAGGAAGGCCAACTGTAAACGTAATTATCGTTTAGGGCATATGAGAGTCAGTATGTTGAGGATGCTTTTTGATTAGAGAGGTAAACTCCTTATTTTTTCCATGCCCCTTTGTTGCTACATATTCACGCCACCTCCATCAAATCCCGTTAATATGATCGTCAGTGGATATATTTCAATGTCCAGAATCAACAACCGTGGCAAATTGTTTTTGTACTAAAAAACGAGTTACAATTCAGGCTGTTGTGGTAATAATATATAATCTAAAAATATGCAAAATATTCTGAATAGGCAAGAGAGAGGAACATGGCATCAATCAAGCTGAAGTCACTAAACTTCGAGGCACAGCCGTTTCGCAAGCTTGGTAACATCTCCATCCCGTTTGCCGAGCGCATTACAATAATTGCCGGGCACAACGGCATTGGAAAATCAACAATCCTCGGTCTTGTCGCCAATGGTTCGGGTATTCATGATGCGTCAATCCAAAGCTATTTTAATCGTGCGTTTCAAGCAAACTTAAAAGAAATCGTTCATTTGGATTTTGCCAAGGAATACGAAGAATACAAGAATAAGGAGGAGCAACTTCCATCACCATTTATTGAATATGATATTGATGGAACTCCGCTCACCAAACGGTGCTCCATTACTGGCCGCACTAAAAGTCATGAGGTGCGTGTTGTGCCACGAAACGATCCCCACGAAGACATGTCAAACCCTGTACAAGTAGGAAAAGATGCTAAAGTTCCACTCCCAACCTTGTACCTGGGGATGACGCGTATGCTTCCTGTCGGTGAAAGCGACCCATTCTTGGTGACAAACACTATGGATAAAACAATTCATGAGGATGATGCTAAGTTTATTCAGTCTTTCATCAACAGTGTTATTGAATCAGGGGGTGCGACTAACGCTTCAAAGAATATCACCACCCAAAGCATTAAAAACACAAAGAAGACATCTAAGCACCCCGATTACACACATAGCGCAAAGTGCGTTTCACTTGGACAAGATAGCTTGAGCGCCATTGCCACTGCGTTAGCTTCGTTTCAAAAGATTCAGCGTGAATTGCCGGACTATCCCGGCGGCCTATTGGTTATTGATGAGCTTGATGCTGGATTTCATCCACATGCGCAGAGAAGACTTGTCAAAGCGCTATCTAATGTAGCAAAGAAACTACAGTTACAAGTATTGGCGACTACTCATTCTGTGAATCTCATCGCAGAGATTCACCCTGATGCTAATCCTGTAGGCTATGGCGGAAAACGCATTGATGCCGTGGTATATCTCACGGATACACGCGCGCCCAGAATTGCCGAAAACTACACTTTGCAAGACATCCAGAGGGACATGAACCTTGAGCCGCCACCCGTGACTCAACCCGTAAGGGCCAAGATACTGAAGATATACCTTGAAGATGCAGAGGCAAACTTCTTCTTAAAATCTCTCCTCACACCGGTGTTGAGAAAACGGGTAAAGCGCGAGGCTGGTGTCAGGTTGAAATCGATCCCTCTCAGCGTTGGGTGTGGTAACTTGACGGGGTTTCACAAGCACGACCCCTATTTCAACACCGTCCTGATCATTCTTGATGCAGATGCCTCCATTGGAGGAAAAAATAAAAATCAGAATATCATCAAATTGCCTAGCGCGTTTGGCGCAACCCAAAAGGGCCTCTCGCCTGAACGTACATTGTACGCTTTTATAAAAACCCTCGCTAGTAATAACAGCGAATTTCCAACTTCACGTGCTAGGATGAAGGAATTGAAGCTTAGTAGCGATCAACTTCACTATAATTTTCTTGATGGCGATACCAACATCAACGATCGTGATTCTGCTAAGAAATGGATAAAATCAAAACTAGAATTATTAGAGAAATATAAGTTTGTTGAGATGTGGCTAAAGGAGCATCCCAGTCAGGTTAAGGAGTTCGAAGATGCACTGGTCGCCGCCGCAATAGCTACGTCTAAGCTTGTGTAATGTGGCTGGCCAAATCACGATAATCCTGTTAACGTAATTGCGCATGTATTCAAACAAACTATATACCCCGTTGCGCTACCCAGGCGGTAAGGCGCGCTTTGCCCCCTTCATTGCTGAAGTTATTCAAAGTAACGGATTGGCAACAGGGCACTATTTGGAACCATACGCAGGTGGGGCGGGCGTGGCCCTTGAGTTGCTGTTTCACGGACACGCCAGCCATGTGCATATCAATGATCTAGATCCAGCAGTCAACGCTTTTTGGATAGCAGTTACCAGGCACCCTGAATCGCTTCTGAAACTGCTACACGATACACCAGTGACAATGGAACAATGGCGCCACTGGAGAGCCGTTATGCGCGGAGAGGTGCCTGCTGATGTTGTTGAGTCTGGTTTCGCCACACTGTTCATGAACCGCACGAATCGCTCTGGCATTTTGAAGGGTGGAGTAATCGGTGGAAAAGCGCAGACTGGCAATTACAAGCTTGATGAGCGACTTAAGAAAGGAGTTCTTGCCTCGCGTATCGAACGCATTGCCACACATGCTGAAAGCATTTCAGTTTATTGTGAGGATGCGAGGCAACTTCTGCTCCGTTGCGCGGAATTTCTGCCTCCTAAATCGTTGATCTACCTTGACCCCCCCTATTATGTTAAAGGCCGTGGACTCTATCGGAATTTCTATAATCATGACGACCATGTCGCTATTGCCAAAGTCTTACAATCGCGTATTTTCAAGCAGGCGTGGATTGTTTCCTATGATAACACCCAAGAAATATGCCGAATGTACAGAAAAAGCCAAGGATTTGCCTATGGAATAAACTATACAGCCCAAGAACGCTATGTGGGAAATGAGGTTATGTTTTTTAGCCGCAGGCTCAGCCCGCCAGAAACCGAATTGTCCATAACGCCACTAGTAGCACTAAGAAATATTACTAAGCTAGTATCATAGGAAGCTCAAAAAGCACGGACATATTGCAATATAGAAAGAACCGGCAAAGATAAATATCGGAAGAATAGATATTTTATTTATGGGCTGAACCAAGTATCCAATCCACGGCCTCTTTTATCCCGCTTGCGACGAAATCGGGGGCCGTCGCCTCGCCTTTGTTAATCTTGCCCAGATCGCGTTCGCCAAACCCGGTGCGTACCAGTATCGCTTTCATCCCGGTGGCCGGGCCTAGTTCGATGTCGCTTATCTTGTCGCCGACGACGAATGATTTGGAAAAATCCAGCCCCAGAGCCATTCCCGCGCGAAGTATCATTCCCGGCCTCGGTTTTCTGCAATCGCATTCCACCGCGTATTTTTTCACCACGCCTTCTGGATGATGGGGGCAATATTCCACGCGGTCTATCCTCCCCCCGCCTTCCGAAATCTGTTTTAGCATGAGGGCGTTGACCTCGCGCAAAAGCTCCTCGGTCATGTATCCACGCGCCACGCCGGACTGGTTTGTTATCACCACCACGGCGTAACCGGCGTCGTTGAGCCTTTTAATGGATTTCGCGGAATCGGAATAGAGCTGGAATTGCGCGATGTCGCGTATATGGTCGTTTTCCACATTCACGCACCCGTCCCTGTCGAGGAACACAGCCTTCCTGCCGCCTCTGCCGCCGAATTTGTGTATCCAGAGCCTCGCCGCGCCCCACGCCACCGATCCGCCAATGGCAAACCCCAACACAGCCCCAGCGACGACATCGGACGGGTAATGCGCCCCCACCGCCACACGGGAAAGGCACACCAGTAGCCCCAGCGGAACCAGCCCCCACAGGAGCGGGCGGAAGAAGTATCCCAAGGCTCCCGCCACCGCCAGGGAGTTTATCGCGTGGTTGGATGGGAATGAAAATGCGTCGCCGCATCCGACGAGAATCCGAACGTCCGGCAGATCCACGCAGGGCCTTGCGCGCGCGAACAGGGCTTTTAAGACATGATACCCAAGCGCGTCGCCAATCCCCACTGCGGCCATCGCGGAAATGAGGGCGACGGCTCCACGCCCGCGTTCCTTATAGACAAGCCACACGGCAAGGATAGCCATCGCCGGATACCATGACGACGGTGTGGTGACCAGCGCCATGACGCTGTCCCACCACGGCCCGGAAACGCCGTTTATCGCCCGGAAAAGCGCGGCGTCCACTTTTTTGCAGAGTTCTCCCGGTTTTTGGACGCGCTCTCCCATGCGCCAAGAGCCTCCTCCACCGTGATTTTCGTCATGCACTCGATGGCGCGGGAGCAGTTGGTTTTTTCCCTGCACGGGGAGCAGTCCACTTTGGCTCTAAGCGTCGTGTGCCCCTTTCCATATGGGCCGACCAGCGCCGGGTCCGTGGGGCCGAATAACGCGATGACCGGCGTTCCGACAGCGGCTGACAGGTGCATTGGGCCGGAGTCGTTCGTTATCGTCAACAAAGCGCGTTCAAGAACCGCCGCCAACCGCGCAAATCCACCCGCGCCGGTGAGGTTCGTCGCAGGAGGGCCGATAAGGCGCGCAAGCTCCTCGCCTCGTTCCATATCCTCAGGGCCGCCGATGATGACGGTGAGCGCCCCGCTTCTGCGGTAAATCTCTTTGGACAACACTGCGAAATTGGCGACAGGCCATCGTTTCGTGGCCCATCTGGCGTTCGGGTTGATGGCCACAAAGGGGCTTTCCGGCGTAATCTTCGCGGCCCAACTGCGAGCTTCGCCGGGAATGGTGATGTCGAACGAAGGGGGTCCGCCAACGGCGATGTCCAATCCTCCGAGGGCCGACATCAGCTTGTCCACCGAATGCGCTCCGGGAGGCGGGGTGATTTTCGTGTTGTAGAAAACAGGCGCCAGCTCCCTCGCGTCCGAAAAACCGATTTTAACGGGAGCCTTGGCGAACGCCGTGATCAACCCCGACCTGAAAAGCGCGTGAAGGTCGAGAACCGCGTCGTAACGTCTGCCGCCCACTCCATCGAACAGGAAACCTGCCACGCTCCGTATTGTTGATGGTTTCCACCATGCGCCGCCCCACTGTTTGCGGAGAAAAGGGATGACGTGATCCACATGCGGCGAGAGCCTGACAAGCTCAGTGAAACCGTCCGCCGCGATCCAGTCCACCGTCACGTCCGGGCGCGTCTTTTTTATAGCCGCCGCCACCGGGAAGGCGTGGATTATGTCCCCCATTGACGAGGGTTTGACTATCAGGACGCTTGCGTCTTTCTTCAGGATTGAACCGCTCATAATCGTTTCATGGTAGCAGAAAGGTCATAGGGACGGGGATGAAAATCGTTACAGTTATAAGCGTCGTTCCGAACAGGTTTTGTCATTAGAGCAACGCGTTGTCATTCGAGCGACGTTTTGTCATTCTGAACGAAGCGTAGCCCTTCGGTGGACTCAGGGTAAACTCCGTGAAGAATCCATCAAATAGAATTTTTATTATACTTTGATCCTTCGGTCGAGGACTCCCTCAGGATGACACGATCATTGTCATTCTGAGCAACGCGAAGAATCTATCAAATAGAATATTCTGTTCTACTTTGATCCTTCGGTCGAGGATTCCCTCAGGATGACACGACCATTGTCATTCTGAGCAACGCGAAGAATCTATCAAAAGAAAATTTATTATACATTGATCCTTCGGTCGAAGACTCCCTCAGGATGACAAAAACAGGCTCCTTCAGGATGACAAAAAAGGGACTCCATCACAAAAGGCTAGACGCTGACGGAAACTCCGATACCCTCGAGCAAATCCCGCATCGGAAAACCAGTGCGCCGGGTGACGGCGGAAAGTCTTCGTAGCCGCTCCGCAGGCATTATCCTGTTTTTAAGTATCCGTTTTTCTATATCCGTTTTCCTGAAAAAACCGAACAGATGATACATCGCCGCCGACGGGGTGTTGATCTGCCTGT
>JADGAO010000108.1:0-2246 GCA_015231995.1 Nitrospinota bacterium
GGAAAAGGAAGGAGCCTTCGCTTCGCCCTGCAATGTACAAGAACACCTCGGACAGCGTTTGTCGCTTCTGTTTTATACCATTTGGCGACAGCCCCTGCAAGAAAGCGTCCCGTCTCCTTGAGAAAAGCCCCCATACAATGGGGTTCAGATAGCAAGAAAGAAAAACCGGGACGGTGAGGGGTATCCGTCCCGGTTCTAGGAGGGCTACTACTTTGAGGGTTTACCTGTTTACAGCCACTGTGATGTTCGCTCCTGCGTAAAGCTCCGCTTTGCTTATCGTCTCGTCCCAACCCAGCGTGGCAAGCTCAAATCCCGACCGTCCGCTGTCCTGGTAATACAGGTCTTCGCCAAGCATGCGCTCGAAAGAAACCAGCGCCAGAAGATGCATGTCAGTCTCGCTTATCGCGCGGGCCAGCGCCTGCTCGCGTTCCGGCGCGGCGTAACCGTCGTTGAAACCTTTGTCGAACGATGCGGCCACCTGCGCCCAGGAGACGCCCGGCCTCGGATAGCTATCGCTGAAACCTTTGTCAAAAGAATCTTCCACATTCTTCCAGGGGTTGGCTGAGGCCATACCCACCGACAAGAAAGTTATCGCCATTACGTTTACAATCGTTTTTGTTATCGTTTCCATGATCCAGTTCTCCTTATATAACCCGGTTTTACCGTTTATGTTTTTAACTTCCTGGCTATACGTTATTTCAAGAGACGTGCCAAGGGATGTAAATGAGGCGAAATCGCGTTGTTTCAGGGCGAAATCCCGCCAGAGCTACGCAAGTAATACATTGAATTTAAACATAATAAAAAGCTGGAAGGTTTTTTACAGGAAGACTATCCTGAAGCCGAACAGCGCACAATTTAGCCTGAAACCCTCATCATGATGTGCGCTGAAACAGGACAGCTTTTGAGTTAAAGACCTTAAAAACAGGACACGACGGATTGGAGGGTGGCGCAAAACGCCGGGGGGGGGGTAAAGAACACCACGCCGAGCATCAATTGATGGGGCGTTTTGGGGGTATGTAAGGGTCTCCTATTGAAAGGAGACTCGTTTTATCAGTGTCACCTCGTTGCCCTTTTCATTGTATATGACCTCATCCATGATGTTGCGAAGAAGAAAAAGCCCTCGCCCGGCATGGCTGTCCACATCGGCGGGCGCGACAGCGGCGGAAAGGGCCTCGCGGTGGTCGAATCCTTCGCCTTCGTCGCTAATGACATATTTGACTTGCGCCGGGGTCAAATCGCACCGGATACGTATCTTGCGCGCCCGGAATTCCTCTACGCTTTTTCTTTTGCGTATCTCTTCGAGAAACTCGGCGGCGGACAGACTCAGCTTGAGGCGTGGGCTGATGTTGAGGTTCCCGTGATACATGGCGTTGGCAATGGCCTCCGTCAGGGCCATCGCCACAAGCCTGGACTCTATCATGGAGCAGACCCCGGCCCGCGTGAGGTTCTCCACCAGTATGTCCACGACCGGGCCTATGGCCGGTTCGTCCGACGGTATGAGGAACTCGCGGTTTTCATGGACGATGCAACAGAAGACCTTTCGCACGTGCATCTCCTCGCGCAATGGGGCGATGGCGGTCTCGGCGGAATTTGCGACGTCTTCCGCCGAAAAAGGCTCCACCAGAAGGTCGGAAGCGCCTTCGCGCAAAGCGATAACGGCCCCTTCGCTGGTGGCTCTGCTGGCGAGCAATATGAGAAGCGTTTCGGGGCTTATCCTTCTGGCGTCCATCAGGTGGCGCAGGCTATCCTCGTCGGCGCTTTTTACACGAACTATCAGCAGGTCGTAATGGCTCCTGCTCAACTCGTTTAGCCCTTTGTCCTCGGCGGAAAAGAGCTTGACGATACAACCTCTGTCCATCAGGGCGTGGCGAAGCCCCGATCGCAGTGGAGATGCGCCGTCTATGATAATTATCCTGGGCTTGTCCCCGATTGCCATCGCGTCAAGGGTCCTGGTTATTCATCCAGCCTTTCATTCTACTTTGACGAATGGTTTTTGTCATTTTTGTGACTCATGCCGTTACGTGCCGTTGGCGGCGAGGTTTCAATGGAGCTCTGGCTACGGCGAAACCATGGCGCAATGATTTTCCCAGAATTTATATACGATGATGTTAGAATTTCAGTAGCATATCTGACATGAGCGGCGAGGGGGGGGTATGAGGGTTCTCGTAGCTGTTCCAAAAGAGATTCACCAAAACACGTTTGGACGTTATCTCAATATCCTCTATTCGCCCAACGTGGCGCTGGAG
>JADGAO010000108.1:2464-6181 GCA_015231995.1 Nitrospinota bacterium
CATAAAGGATTCCGGGGCGAAGATGTTTTTAACCAGCCCGCTGAGCCTTGAAATCTTCAAGGAGCGCATAACCGCGATGGCGGACAAGATGTTGCATGACGAGGATGAAGACCGCACTTCACAACTGGAAATCATCTTCTCCTCGAAGGAGACCATGATTAAAAGCGAAGTGCGCGACGGCATTTACCTCAAGTCGCTGGCCAACGTAATGAGAATACGAAGGCTCGCCCCCTGGTCTGTCTTCGGGCGCCTGTCAGAAGCCAAAATTCAGGTCGGAATGAACGACTTCGCCGGGGCCCTTCCAACGCTAAAAGGGATCGTTCAAAAACACTTCGATTATAAAGAGGCCCATAAGCTCCTGCATCACTGCTACATGAGGCTTGGGAAACGTTACGCGGAGGTTGGAGAGCTTGTTTTGTTGCTGGAGAAGGATCCGAACTCCGCCGAGCTCAACCTGCAACTCGGCGACGCCTATTTGAGGGGCGGTAATTATCAACAGGCGATAAGCAGGTATAAGCTTGTCATCCAGCAATACGCCCATCCGCACCCTCCCAGGTTCAGGGCCAAATCGCATGTAGGCCTGGGAAAATCGTTGAGCCTTATGGCCAGCAAGGAAAACCTCCCTCAACTCAGAGAAGAGGCGAGGGAAGAATTCGAGAAGGGGCGCAAGCTCGACCCGACCCTGTTGAGCGCCTACATAAACCTAGCCATCATCCTGCGGGAGATGGGAAGGGAGGAGGAGGCGCGGTCGGTGATGTCGAAGATACCCTCCGTCACTCCGTCGTCACAGGAGGATTGGATAAGTCTTTTCGAGATATACCTGCGCGATGGCGAGTTTGTCAAGGCCCGCGCCGCGCTTGACCGCGCTCTTTCCGGGGATAACAACAACCTCAAAGCGCTGATGGAAGCGGGCTTCTTATACATGAGGCAGGATATATTGGATGAAGCCGCCAAGATGTTCGAGCAGGCGTCCGTCCTGAACCCTTCCGACAAAACCGTGTACAACTGCATAGGTATCTGCCTCAGGCGCCTTGGCAGGTTTGAGGAGGCCCTGAACGCTTATACGCTCGCCATGCAACTTGATGAAACGGACGCTTCGCTCTATTTCAACAAGGGGCGGGTGTACGATGAAATGGGCGAAATAGAACGCGCATGGGAGTGTTACGAAGGGGCTCTCTTCCTTGACCCGGAGATGGCGGAGGCGGAAGCCGCGATCAAAAACCTGTCAACCAAATTATGCTGGATAGACGATAAAACAGGGCGCTACTCAGAAAATCCGGCTTGACGAGGCCGCATTTCCGTCATTCGGCAGAGCCTCAACAGAAAATCAGAAATCTGTTGATTTCCACTCCTTCTATTTGTCATTATCATAAGTTCATGGTTGTTCGACTTTTTTCAGAGAAATAAGACATGGGAATGACGATAACGGAAAAGATACTCGCCGCGCATGCAGGCGTGGAAAAGGTTGTCCCTGGTGAAATCATCAATTCCACCGTGGATATCGCGCTTGGGAACGACATCACCGCCCCAATCGCCATCAAGGAATTCGAGAAGGCCGGAGCCAAGCATGTTTTCGACAGGCGTAAGATCGCGCTCGTGCCGGATCATTTCGCGCCGAACAAGGACATAGCCTCGGCGACGCAGGCCAAGGCCATGCGCTCGTTCGCCAACTCCCATGACATCGAGAACTATTTCGAAGTGGGGCAGATGGGGATAGAGCACGCCCTTCTGCCGGAACGCAACCTTACCCTGCCCGGCGACGTCATCATCGGGGCGGACAGCCACACATGCACCTATGGGGCGTTGGGCGCGTTCGCCACGGGAATAGGCTCCACCGACCTTGCCGCCACGATGATAACGGGCAAGATTTGGTTCAAAGTCCCGGAGTCCATGAAGTTCGTCTTCAAAGGCAAAAAGAAGAACAAATGGATTACAGGCAAAGACCTGATCCTTTACACGATAGGTAAAATCGGCGTCTCCGGGGCCTTGTACCGGGCGATGGAGTTCACCGGCCCACTGCTCGACGAGATGGATATTGACGACAGGTTCGCCCTTGCGAACATGGCCGTGGAAGCCGGCGCGAAAAACGGCATCATAAAGCCGGACAAGAAGACGCTGGACTTCATCAACGCGCAGGAGATAAAACCGTCGAGGGACTACAAGATGTACGAGTCCGACGCGGACGCGAAATACCATAGCGTCCACGAGTATGACGGCGCGGACATTGACCTGCAGGTCGCGTTCCCGCATTTGCCGGAGAACTCCAAACCGTTGAGCGAAGCAAAAGGGATCAAGCTGGATCAGGTCGTAATAGGCTCCTGCACGAACGGCCGGTTCAAAGATTTGGAGATAGCCGCAGGGCTTGTTAAAGGCAGGAAAGTGGCGAAAGGTATGCGGTTCATCGTCATACCGGCCACGCAGAAGATTTACATGAAAGCCCTCAAGGCCGGGTTGATCGAAACGTTTATAGACGCTGGCGCGGTGGTGTCCACCCCGACGTGTGGGCCGTGCCTTGGCGGTCACATGGGCATATTGGCCGAGGGGGAGCGATGCCTTGCCACCACGAACAGGAATTTCGTGGGCAGGATGGGACATCCCAAATCAGAGGTGTACCTTGCGTCGCCCGCAGTGGCGGCGGCCTCCGCTATCGCAGGAGAAATAATCGGCCCGGACGTAATCGGCGGGTAAGAAGGAGTTTTTGGAAATGAGCGTAACGCCGGTAAAATCTGGAAATTCGGCGGGAATGTGGACACCGACCTTATCATTCCGGCAAGGTATCTGAACACTTCCGACCCGAAGGAACTGGCGAAGCATGTAATGGAAGACGCCGACCCGGAGTTTTCCAAAAACGTGCGGCCCGGCGACATCATCGTAGCCGGGGAAAACTTCGGTTGCGGATCCTCCCGCGAACATGCGCCCATCGCGATAAAAGCGGCCGGGGTGACATGCGTCATCGCTCCATTTTTCGCGCGTATCTTTTACAGGAACGCTTTCAACATGGGCCTGCCAATACTGGAGTGCGAGAGCGCCGCGAACGAGGCCGTGACCGGAGACACGCTGACAGTGGATTTTTCCACCGGCGTAATAAAGAATGAAACCAAAGGGAAAACCTATCAGGCGTCCCCTATTCCGCCGTTCATGCAGGAGCTTATCGCGGCGGGCGGGTTGATGAGCTACACGGTAAAGATGGCGGGGAAATAATCCAGAGTATATGATAGGATCATCGGGATTTTAAATGCGCTTTTGATTTTTTCAGGGGTAGCTTCACCATTGAGATCATGAACCCGCCTGAAAATGAACCGGAATGTAAAACAGCCATTCAAGAGCCGATAAGGTTCATCAAGGCGCTTTTCGTCTTCCATCTCTTCGTCCTTCTTGCGATATTCGGCCTGACCGCGCCCGCTTACGCATTTCCTCTCGAATCCGAAAAGGAAATGATCGCCCTGGGGCCAAACTATATGCACCTTGAAGACTCCGGGAGAAACCTGGACGTCAAGGACGTCATCTCCGGCTCCGCGTCCGCCAGGTTCAAACCATTGGGAATGGCGGATCCGAATTTGGGCTACTCCCAATCCGTCATCTGGTTGCGGGCGGACATCGAGAACCATCTCGAAAAACCGAGCGACTGGCTCATCGAAATCCCCTTCCCGACGTTGGACAGTATCAGCGTATTCCTCATAGATAAAGAGACCAACGGGATTATTTCCAGCCAATCCG
>JADGAO010000108.1:6423-10303 GCA_015231995.1 Nitrospinota bacterium
TACCTGTCGCTTGGCGACCGGGTTTATTTTTATTACATACTTTTTGTCGGCGCGATGGCGCTGGGCCAGTTTTCGTGGAACGGATTGGGAAGCGAGTATCTCTGGCCAAACCTTCCCGCGTGGGGCAACGTGGCAAGCATCGCCGGATTCGACGCCACAGGATTATTCGGAGCCGTATTCTCCCGCGCGTTCCTGTCAACCCGCCGTTCCGCTCCATCGCTCGACAAGGTTATCGTAGCCTGCGCCATCGTCTTCGCCCTACTGCTCGTCACCATCCCTGTGACGCCGTACCAGTTCAACGCCAAGGTGACTTCGGTCACCGGGGTCGTTTTTTCGCTTGTGGCGACATTGAGCGGAATAGTGTGCCTTGCGCGCGGTTTCAACTCCGCCAGGTATTTTCTGCTCGCATGGACGATACTCCTGCTTGGCACCGCCGCCCTGGGAGCGAGGAACCTGGGATGGATTCCTACGAACTTCTTCACTCTGCACGCCATGCAGATAGGATCGGCGCTGGAAATGATTCTGCTCTCTTTCGCGCTTGCGGAGCGCATCAACGATCTTCGCCGCGAAAAGGAGGCCGCGCAGATCGAAGTTTACGAGACCAGGCGCACGATGATCGAAACCCTGGAACGCAAGGAGCGGGACTTGGATGAGCGGGTCAACGCCCGCACACGCGAGTTGCAGGATCTGAACCTGCGCCTCATGGAGAGCGAGGCTCATCTGCGGAAAATGGCCAATCACGACCATCTGACGGGCTTGGCGAACCGTTCCCTTCTCGACGAAAGACTGCTACAGGCCATCGAACGCGCCAAACGCAACAAGAATAAAATAGCGATCCTGCTGGCGGATCTCGACGGCTTCAAGCCGGTCAACGACAATCACGGGCATGACGTGGGCGATGAACTTCTCCGGGTTATCGCCAATCGCCTGAAAGCCACAGTGCGGTCGAGCGACACGGTGGCCAGGATCGGCGGAGACGAGTTCGTGCTGTTGCTGGACACTATCAAACACCCCCTTGACGCCGTGAGCATGGCGGAAAAAGCGCTGACCGCGATCAGGGAGCCGGTGAATGCAAGAGGAGCGGTTTTAGCCGTCAGCGCCAGCATAGGCGTGGCGATATTCCCGGACGATGGGGTGGAAGCGGAAACCCTCGTCAAGCACGCCGATCGCGCCATGTACAACGCAAAACTAGCGGGACGAAACCAGTTGAGGCTCGCCGACGGGTCAAACACGCGCATAGACGGCGTCCCGCAGTAAATATCTCCCCTTCTGCCGGCGGAAATCGTAATTTCACCAGGCCGGGCCTCGGTGTATGATTAGACGAATAGGATGAACCCGGATTCCGAAGTTGAAATTGGATTTTGCGTTCAATCGTTGAGACGGGAAAATAAAATCATCGGTTTTGATAGACGATCCGCTGTAGGGGCGACCCGGTGGGTCGCCCCTACAAAGCAAGATATACGTTTGGCGATGGGGTTCAATTTCGGAATCCGGGATGCGCGCTTATACTCGGCTCATCCGAACAGGAAGCCTAAAAGGGAAATGAAGGATGCTCTTTGAGACCGGCATGGAGGTCTTGCTCGAAGACAGCGTGGTTAAGGCCAAAACTACGGTATGCGGCTGGAAGGATGGGAAGTATTTCCTTGTGGACGCCATCGCCTCGTTGAAAACACGGATCAACAGCCCGCTGGTGGCGCGTCTTTACAGCAATGGATGCTATTCGGGCTTCTCCACGTCCATTGTGGGCCTGTTTCCCGAGATAAACCTGATGGCCCTAAGGTACCCGGACGACGTGCAGGAGTCCAACAACCGCAAGAGCGGCAGGCTCCGCGTGGCGATGCCCGTGACGATAGCCCGGTCGCACGACGGGCCGGTTCTGGATGAAAACGGGGTTGTGACCGATTTGAGCGCGGGCGGCGTCCGCTTCTCATGCCTGATGAAGTTTACGCCTGGCGAACCTGCCTACCTTGACGGCCTTCTTCCAGAAGAACGCCGCAAGGGGATCGGCGTGATTGTGCGAAGTTACGTGGACATCGGCTCCGCATACGAGTACGGGGCGGAATTCGCTCCAGCCGATGATGCGGCGCGCAAGTCTCTGTCCGGATTTACCGAGGCTTTGCGCCATCTTCCCGCATCCGAATCAGTTCAGGAAATCCAGAGGAAGGACAAACGCCCGACCGCTCCTGTAAACGGGCAGTTGACCATTCAGGTTGGAATCATGACGACATCCTCCACTTTCCGGGGTATATCCAAGACGCATATCCTCATTGACGCGCCTCAGGAAAAAGGGAGCCCCTTGATGGTCAACCGGATAGTGCCGGCCACCGTAAAGTTCGTGGATTCAGGCAAGGCGTGCAAGCTTCAGTGCATGGTCTTCAAACAGTATACAAACCCGGCGCGGATATGGGCGTTGAGCAGGCCGGCTGAAATGCAAAGCGTGAGCATGCGCAAAAGCCCACGAGCGCCGGTCTTCATCCCCGCTTTTATCAATACTAACGGAGCCAGAATCGAAGGAGCTCTGATAAACCTGAGCGACGGCGGAGGCCTTTTCGCAACGAACAGCCCCGAATACGACGACCTCCATATTACCCGGCTCACCATCACCCTGCCCACCGGCGAGCGTGTGGACGGGGCGCTGTGCCAATCGAAAAGCGTGCAGAGGATTGAAGGAAGAATGCTCATAGGGCTTGCGTTTGACGACGAGGACAGGAAAAAAAGGATCGCCATAAATTCGTATTACGAATCATGCGCGCGTTATCTTTCGTGAGAATCAAGATTAGGAACCAATCGGCGTAAACAGGAATATTTTTCAGGATGATTATTTCAGGTCGTATCGGCGCTATTCGGGCAATCCCGCAAATTCCAAAAAACAAACGGCGCCTGAGTTTGATAGCGCTCTGCGTCTTTGCAGGGTTTGTCTTCACATCCTGCAACAAGAACTCCTCCGAGTCTGCAAAGAACAACCAGAACAACCCCGTCCCGGTTTCCGTTGACAGAGCAGGCAAAGCGAATGTCCCTTTAATAGTGAACGCCGTCGGCGTGGTGGAGGCCTATGCTGTAGTTTCGGTCAAATCGCAGGTGGCCGGCGTTTTACAAAAAATCCATTTCCGCGAGGGGAAATTCGTCAAAAAAGGGGATCCGCTTTTCAGCATAGACCCACGCCCGTTCGAGGCTATGGTCAAACAGGCGGAAGCGGTCCTGGCGCGGGATATGGCTTCGCTTGAAAACGCGAAAAAAGACGAGGAGCGTTTCGGCGCTCTGGCGAAAGAAGGTTTTGTCTCCAAAGAAAAACTCGGTCAATCCCAGACCTCCTCATCAACGCTGGAAGCGATCGTCCGCGCCGATATGGCGGCTTTGGATAACGCAAGGCTCCAACGCTCATATTGCGACATAAAGGCTCCCATCAGCGGCGTCACTGGCAGTCTGACTTTCGACGAGGGAAACCTCGTCAAAGTCAGCGACGACAAACCTATGGTGACGATACGGACGATCAAGCCCATCCGCGTCAGCTTTACCGCGCCAGAGCGTCTGCTCGGCGAGATAAGAAACGCCATGTCGCAAAGGAAACTTCCGGTCAGGGCATCTCTTTCGGACAGGGCCGAAGCTGTTGAAACCGGGTTTGTCGAGTATATCGAGAACACTGTGGACGCATCCACGGGAGCCATTACGCTCAAGGCGCTCTTCGACAATGGCGAGCGGATACTGTGGCCGGGTCAGTTTGTGAAAGTGTCTCTTGAACTGGGGATGATCGAGGGCGCCGTTGTGGTTCCGGCGCAGGCCGTGCAAACCGGACAGAGCGGCCAATACGTAGCCGTCGTGGAGAAAGACATGACTGCAAGGATACAGCCGGTGCGGACAGGCGTCACATTTAACGGGCAAA
>JADGAO010000109.1 GCA_015231995.1 Nitrospinota bacterium
CGCTTCGCTCAGAATGACACGTTGTTGTCATCCTGAGGGAACCCTGTGACCGAAGGATCAAAGTAGAATGAATTATTCTTTAGATAGATTCTTCGCGTTGTTCAGAATGACAATATTGCGTAATTCAACGATTGAACGCTCGGCGGGGTATTCTTCACCCCGTCGTCTTGTTTATCGCAAGCTTATATCAGGAGCCCGGGGTGAAGAACACCCCAGACAGCAACAAGGATGTTATGCAAAGCTCTCTTTGTTATGGTTTTTTCTACTTTGATCCTTCGGTCGCCAAAGCTACCTCAGGATGACAAAATATGGAAATCGTTTGGTTTCGCAAAGGTCTCTTTGTTAAGAGGGAGAAAAGCTATGACGCCTCGGATCAATAAGTCTTCTTATAGAAAGAAGGTTGGGTGACAACCCGGTAATGGAAACAAACTCTCTTTCCGTTTTGATCGTCACCGGGCCGTCCGGCTCCGGCAAAACCACGCTCATCGAGAGGCTTATCCGTGACGTCACAGGGCGCGGCCTGCGTGTGGGAGCCGTAAAGAGAAGCCATCATCGCGTTGACGTCGACACGGCGGGGAAAGACTCTTACAGGTTTCGGGAGGCCGGGGCGAACCCTGTTGCGCTGACCGGCGGAGGGCTTTTCTTTTTCACGGAGAAAACGGACGCGGCGTTTGACCCGGCCATGATCGCCCGCTGGTTCGCTGGGAAGGCGGACATCGTCATCATGGAAGGGTTCAAGAGCGAGCCTTTTCCACGGTTGCAGTTCGCAGACCTTGCCGATATGCCGGAAAAGGATGATAATCATGTTGTGGGATTCATCACGGCGGAGACGGCGGCCGGTTTCTCCCGCGAGTCCGGCGGCAAACCCGTGTTCCACAGGGACGACGCCGACGGTATCGGGGAATGGCTGGTTGAGACGTTACTCCCCAGGTTAAGGAAGGATATATAAATGCTCAGCATGCCAAAGCTCCTGCTTCTGCTAGCGATAGTCGTGGTTGTTTTCGGGGCTTCCCGGCTGGCCGACATCGGTTCGGGCCTGGGAAGGGGTATAAAAAACTTCCGCGACTCGTTCAAGGATGATGAACCGACCAAAAGCCTGAAGGATCCCCACGAAGGTTGACCGTCCGGGGGCATTACGCTTCCGGTATTGATCCAGGGCTGTGAGGCTCTGGGGAGGGTCAATCACAAATAAGGGGGTTCGTTGTGAATAACCAGATTTTTACTGCGCCAAACAGGATAAACGCAAGGCGCCAATTCCCTGCAACCACTCCATCCCTTGATGGGAGAGGAAGGATCGTTCTTAGGCTTCCTGACAAAGGAGCGGCAAACCCTTCGGCAGACTCAGGGCAGGTGCGTGAGCGGGGGTTTCTTGAACTAAACCCCCCGTCCGGAGTTTACCCTGAGCGAAGACGAAGGGGCCACCCCTCTTGTCAGGGGGGCAAGCGCACGGCCCTTTTGAAGCGAGCCGTTATTGCGTCTATCTCTTTCATCCTCGCCATTACGACTGCGTGCGCCACCGGTCCGGCCAGCGAGTCGTCCGACAGGCGAAGCGGCCTTTCCACACCGTCCCAGCCGATTATGGTTAATGCGGAGGTTTTCAGAACCGCCGTTATCCTCGATTTTTTCGAAGAGCGTAGCGTGAAGATAGGAGAGGCGTACACATGCCCGCTCACCGGGCTTACGATGACGCCGGGAGAGATGGACGACGGGGCTGGCGCGTCGGTGGCCGACCTGTTCCGAAGCTCGCTTGCAAGGCGGGGGTTTGAGGTGAAAAGCCCCGATGACACCCGCAAGGCTGTCGAAAAACTGATGGCTGGCGGCGGGCGCTACACCGAGAGCCTGGGGATTGCCGTGGGCAGGGAGCTTGAGGCCGACGTGGTCGTATTGGGGATCGTCGTCAGGCATGTGGAACGGATCGGCGGCAGGTTTTCCGCAGACAGGCCCGCTTCCGTGGCGTTCTCATCGGCAGTGATAAACATGGCCGACGGACGGATGGTCTGGAAGGCGCGGTTCGACAAGGCTCAGAAAGACCTGCTATCCGACGTGCTCGACATCCGCACGTTCTTCAAAGGCGGCATGACATGGCAAACCGCCGGCCAGCTTGCCGCAATAGGCGTGGAGGACATGCTCGACCAGGCCGCCATCCGCCCATTCGTGAAATCCGGGCGGGGCGACTGATTTAGAACCGCCCCTCCCCCTCTTCTGTCAGGATTCCGCGCCGGGGTTTTTAAGGGCCTTCTGGAACTTGAACAACTGCCTTTTATAATACGGCTCAGAAGGCATCAGCTCGATGGCGCGTTTTATCAGTTTCACCGCTTCAGCGTTGTTTCCGTTGCGGTAGTTGACTTCGGATAGCGTGTCAAGATACTCCGGTATGTCGTCGAATGTGGTCAGCGATTTTTCCGACAGCTTCAGCGCCTCGCTGAGGTTGGAGCCTTTCTTGGCGTATATCCAGGCAAGCCGGTTCATCGCCGGGGCGTAATCTTCGGCCTCCTTGAGGATGCCCATGCACTCCTGCACGGCCTTGTCGTTTTCCTCCCTTTTGCTGTGGACGACGGCAAGCCCAAGCCTGGCGCGGAAATTGCCCGGCTTTTGCTCCAGGACTTTCTTGAAAAGGACCTCGGCCTGGTTGAGGTTGCCGGTTTCCGCTTTCTGGAAGGCGGTGTTATTTATCGCCTCTTCCGAATTGGGATTGATCTGGGCCAGCGCGGCGAAATGCCTGATAGCGTCTTTCTCGCGCCCTGTGCGGTTATACGCCTGCCCCAGCACGGTGCGGATTTCCTCGTTGTTCGGCAGAACTTTGACAGCCTCTTCAAGAGCCGCTATCGCGCTTTTATAGTCGCTCTTGTCCAGATGTATCCTCGCCAGGGTCATATGAGCCTCTGGGTTCTTCGGGTCTTTCTCTATATCCTTCTTAAGCCGCGCCACGTCTTGTTCGGAGACCGCGTTAACCACTCCATGCGGGGCTTTTGCCGCAGACTGATCCGTCATTATCTCGCCGGCCGGTGTGGAAGCGACGGGAGTTTCCACAGGCGCCGAGACCACCGCCGGGGGCTGTGCCGGGGCGGGCGCGTTTTCTTTCCCGCTTAATAACATCCAGGTTACCGCCGCAACGGCCGCAAGGCCGGCGATAGCGCCTGTGCCCCATTTCACGGCTCCGGCTCCCATCATTGAGGATTGGGAGCTTTCGGCGGAAAGCCCCATCCCCTCCACCGGCGGCAGGGAAGCGCCCATAGACTGACGGTCGGAGCTTCCGGGGGCATGTTCTTTCCCCTCCCGTTTGGTCATCTCGCAAGCGCCGTTGAAAAGCGCCCATTCCTCCGTCGTCAACGAAGGTGTTTTCATGTTGCCGGAGAGCTTGCTACTGGAGTGGAGCGATATGCCCTTGATGGCCTCAACGTCGCCTTTTATATCGCCGAAGTTGTATAGACTGCCGACCTTGACATTGGCCCGCACCTTGCCGGTTTCGCCGATTATGAAAGTGTCGTCGGTGACGACCTCTCCCTCGAAATCCCCGTCAAAACGCAGTACGCCTTTGAACCTGAGAGACCCTTTGAGAGTAGTGCCTTCGCCGAAATAAGAGTTGATCTTGCCCTGATGCATTTTCGTCCTTTCACAGAAGCTTCGCTGTACCCCAAGGCAGATTTGCCCCGCCGTGCGATATGTCCTTGGCGATTATATTAGCGGACCCGTCGTCAATTCAAGCCGGAAACTTAAAAGCCCTCACAACCATCCCTTGCTCATGGAAAATATCATCGCCCCCGTGATGAGCGTGGCGGCCCAGACCATGCAATAAGTTATCGCGGCCATCATGTGCGCCGTCCGCCTGCCGGTAAGGGCCGTGGCCGGGAGGATAACAAGCAATGGGGGGATCAAATAGATTATCGCCAGATGGATGTTCAATATCCATGCGGGGGCGTTCTCGCCTATCGCATAGCCCATGTTGACCAGCACAGCCACCACTATAAGCGATATCCATGTCGCCGCCACATGGATGATCGCCGCTTTCTTGTGCCTTGCGATATCCTTTTTAAGCGCAAAAAACGCGGCCCTGGCCAACAGGGCCACCAGGGCTGGGGCGCCCCCCTCTACAAGATAAAGGAGCGCGTTGCCTTTCATTTCTTCCCCAGCGCAGTATC
This sequence comes from Nitrospinota bacterium, assembly GCA_015231995.1. Classification (GTDB taxonomy): domain Bacteria; phylum Nitrospinota_A; class UBA7883; order UBA7883; family JACRLM01; genus JADGAO01. The sequence goes on from JADGAO010000109.1 coordinate 4,140, forward strand.
CACCGGAAGCAGGATGTCCTCGCTGGAATACTGCGGCCCGAAGACCTGGGCGGACACGATCCCGCCCGGTTCCACCACCGTCACCCCGATCGTATGCAGGAACCCTCCGGCGTCGTCGGGTTTGAACACTATTCCAAGCCTGTCCGCGAACGACTTCACCGTCTCCGCAGAGCCGGTCAGGAATTTCCAGTTGGCGAAATCTTCGGTGAAGTTATGGCCGAACTTCTTCATGACGTCCGGGGTGTCCTTGGCGATGTCGAAGCTTATGGTGAGTATGCGGAAATCCTTGCCGAACCTTTCCTTGTTTTCTTTCACAACTTTCGACAGGCTCGACGTTATCGCCGGGCAGATGACGGGGCAATTGGTGAATACGAACGAGACGACCATCGGCTTGTCGAACCATGTCTTGACGTCGAAGCGGGCGCCGTCCTGATCTGTGAAAACGAAGTTGCCCTCAAGGTTGTTCCCCACGGCGGCGCTGGCTATGTGAAAAGGCGATTTGGACGGATCGGTGTTGATAAGAGACGAAACATCCTGTTGTTGAGGGATGACGAACCGTTTGACCACTTCGCGCACGGCGAATATAAGCCCCGTGACCAGGACGACGGAGAGGACGAACTGAAGTTTGCCGCTCATAGGGGTTCCCATCGGTTATCCTGTGTAGCCGCGAAAACCCACGGCTTTTTTCCTGGTCCTGAGCCGCTCGGCGATTATTATGGAGCGCACTTCGTCCACGGCGGTGGACAGGTCGTCGTTTATCACAGTGTAGTCGAACTTGTCCATCTCCGCCATTTCGTAATCGGCGTTGGCCAGCCGGACACGCACCGACTCCTCGCTGTCCGATCCCCTGCCGGAGAGCCGTTTCTCAAGCTCTTCCATAGAGGGGGGCGCAAGGAATATCGTCACGCGCTCCATCCCTCTCTCCCGAAGAGAGGCGGCCCCCTGCACGTCTATGACAAGAAGCAGGTCGTCATGGCGTTTGAAAACTATTTCGTCAATATTGGAATAGGCCGTGCCGTACAGGTTGCCGTGCACTTCGGCCCACTCGATAAACTCGCCGCGCTCTATCATAGCCTCAAATTCGTTCCGGGCGACGAAACGGTAGTCAACCCCTTCGACCTCGCCTTTCCTGATGGGGCGGGTGGTGTGGGATATGGAACGCGAAAGCCTCGGCGTCGTCGCAAGCGTCTTCTCGGCGACAGTGCTCTTGCCCGCGCCAGACGGGGCGCTAAGCACGAAGAGCGTGCCGACCCTGTCGTTCCTGCGGCCGGTCATTCCAGGTTCTGCGCCTGTTCGCGGATTTTTTCCATTTCGCTTTTCATCTCCACCACGCGCAAAGTGATTCCCGGCGAAGCGCTCTTTGAACCCATCGTGTTGACCTCGCGGCTTATTTCCTGAAGGAAAAACTCCAGCTTCCTTCCCACCGGTTCGTCAGAATCGAATAGCGCGTCCACCTGTTTCAAGTGGCTTTTCGCCCTTTCGGTCTCTTCGGAAATATCCGCCCTGTCGGCCAGGATGGCGGCCTCCTGCGCAAGGCGGGTCTCGTCGAGCGCAAGGTCGCCGACGAGCTTCTGGATTTTCGCCCGGAGCCGGTCGAAACGCTCCGCCACCGTGGACTCGCTCTCCGATATTATGAAATTGAGATGCGATTTGATGGTGGAAAAACGGCTCTTCACGTCGCAAATGGCGTTATCCCCTTCCGCCTTGCGGACGGCCGCAAGCTGGTCGAGCGTCTGCCCAAGCGGTTCGGCGATCTGCCGCGCCATGTCGTCGGGCGGCAATTCGTCGGCCGTTACGGTGAATAGGTCCTTTAGCAAAGCCAGGTCGCCGAATCTTGGCGGGTATTCCACCCCGTACCGTTTGGCCACATCCCCGGCGGCTTTCAGGTAGCCGTCAAGAAGAGGCTCGTTGACCGTCACCGTCTGCCCGGAGGAGCCGTTGGCTTGGATCATCACCGACACCTCGAAGTACCCTCGTCCGAACCGCTCTTTTACGGCTTGCCGGACGGTCTCCTCCAGCGCGTAAGACCTGGTGAACAGCTTGACGTTCACCTCCAGATAGCGGTGGTTGACGGATTTGGCCTCGATGACGACGCGCCTGCCGCCGATCTCTTTTTCCGTCCGTCCGAAGCCGGTCATTGAACAAGCCATTTTTTACATCCTTAGAATGAAGGCGATCCGCTGGGGACCATCGCGATTACTTCTATCTCTACCAGAGCGCCAAGCGGCAGGGCGGCGACCTGTATCGTGCTCCTGGCGGGGTGGCTCTGGCGGAAATATTGGCCGTATATCTCGTTGACCGCCGAAAAATCGCCCATGTCTTTGAGGAAAATCGTGGACTTCACAACGTCGTCAAACGATGCGCCAGCCTCCGACAAAACCGCAGAGAGGTTTTTCATAACCTGAAGGGCTTGTTCCCGCACGCCGTCGCCGGCCAGTTTGCCCGTTTTCGGGTCAATGCCGATCTGCCCGGCGGTGAACAGGAATCCACCGCAGGCCACCGCCTGCGAATAAGGACCGACCGGATGGGGCGCAATCTCCGAATATATTATCTTTTTTTCCATGGTCACTTCTCCGCTCCGTGGCATTTCTTGTACTTCTTGCCGCTTCCGCAGGGACAGGGGTCGTTCCTGCCCACCTTGGCGGCGGCTCTCTTGACCGGTTCGTGGTGGCCGCTGTCAGCTTCTGGAGGAGCGCCGTGGCTCTCCACCACTTTCATGCGCTCCCGCCTTTTTGCCATGCGGCTCTCCAACTGCGCTTCTTCCTTTTCCGTTCCCTGCGTTTCCGTCTGCGTCTGCGCCTGCACATGACACATGTATGTCACTATGTCTTCGCGCACGCGGTCTATCATCTCCATGAATATCTGGCTTCCCTCTTTCTTGTATTCGTTGAGGGGGTTCTTCTGGGCGTAACCGCGCAGACCGATGCCCTCCTTGAGATGATCCATGTTCAACAGGTGATCGCGCCAGTTACCGTCCACTATGTTGAGCGCGACGTACTTGATGATGTCGCCCCACATGGCGTCGCCGTAGGTCTTGCGTTTGTCTTCTAGCTTCTCTTTTACGGCTTTTTCGAGGGCTTCCTTCAGGGCGACGAACGTGATCGTCGCATTTTCGAGCTTTACGCCGGGGAGGATGAAGTTGTTCTCCTCGTCGACTTTAACGTCGAGGCCGAACTGGCGGATGAGAGTGTCACGCAAACCGGTAAAATTCCATTCGTCGGGATTGACCGCTTCCGGGGTGTGCGCCTCCAGATCGTCGTCCATGACCCGCAGGGCCATGTCCGCGACGGTCTCGTGAAGCCCCTCGCCGGAGAGCAGGGCGCGGCGCTGGTCGTAGATCACCTCTCTTTGTTTGTTCATCACGTCGTCGTATTCGAGCAGGTGTTTGCGGATGTCGAAGTTGTGCGCCTCCACCTTCTTCTGCGCGCCCTCGATGGAGCGGGTCACCATCCTGTGTTCGATAGGCTCGCCCTCTTCCATCCCAAGCCGGGTCATAAGGCCCTTTAGCTTGTCCCCGCCGAAAATGCGCATCAGGTCGTCTTCCAGCGACAGGTAGAACCTCGACGAACCGGGGTCGCCCTGCCTGCCCGCTCTGCCTCGCAACTGGTTGTCTATCCGGCGCGACTCGTGCCTCTCTGTGCCGATTATGTGAAGGCCTCCGGCAGAGACCACCTTTTCATGCTCCCTGGCGCAGATTTCGGTCATCTCTTTTAGCGCGTCCGCATAGCCGTCGTCCTCCGGCTTCAATCCGCGCGAGCGCACCAGCATGTCCGGGTTGCCGCCGAGTATGATGTCCGTGCCTCTGCCGGCCATGTTGGTGGCGATGGTTACGGCGTTAAGCCTGCCGGCCTGCGCCACTATTTCCGCCTCGCGCTCGTGATGCTTGGCGTTGAGCACGTTATGGGTTATCCCTTTGCGCTTTAACGCGGCGGAGAGCTTTTCGGAGTTCTCGATAGAGATGGTGCCGACCAGCGCTGGCTGGCCGGTGGAGTTCATCGCTTCTATCTCGTTGACGATGGCGTCGAACTTCTCCTTCTCCGTCTTGTAAACCAGGTCGGGGAAATCCTTGCGGACCATGTCCCTGTTGGTGGGGATTATGAGAACCTCAAGGTTGTAGGTGGAGGCGAACTCCGCCGCCTCCGTGTCCGCCGTGCCGGTCATGCCGCCGATCTTGTTGTACAGGCGGAAGAAGTTCTGAAACGTTATCGTGGCCAGCGTCTGGTTCTCGTTCTCTATCTCCACGCCTTCTTTGGCCTCGATAGCCTGGTGAAGCCCGTCCGACCAGCGCCTGCCGGGCATCAACCTGCCCGTGAACTCGTCCACTATCATCACCTTGCCGTCTTTGACCACATAGTCCACGTCCAGCCTGAACAGCGTGTGGGCGCGAAGACCCTGCTGGACGTGATGAAGTATCTCCACATTGGCCGGGTCGTAGAGGTTTTCCACGTTAAGCGCCTTCTCGGCGAGCGCGATGCCGTCTTCGGTGAGCATCACGGCCCTGGCTTTTTCGTCAATCGTGTAGCTTACGTCGCGTTTCAACAGCTGTGGGATCATGCGGTTGATGACGTAATACTTGTCCGTGGACTCTTCGCCCTGGCCGGATATGATGAGCGGCGTGCGGGCCTCGTCTATAAGTATGGAGTCCACCTCGTCGACTATCGCAAAGTTAAGCTGGCGCTGGGCGAGCTGGTCGATCGAGAACTTCATGTTGTCGCGCAGGTAGTCGAACCCAAGCTCGTTGTTGGTGGCGTATGTGATGTCGCAGGAGTAGGCGCTCTGGCGTTCGCTATCGGTCAACCCATGCTGGATAACGCCGACGGTCATCCCCAGGAAATTGTAGATTTTGCCCATCCATTCCGCGTCGCGCCGGGCCAGATAGTCGTTGACGGTGACCAGATGCGCCCCTTTTCCGGCGAGCGCGTTGAGGTAAAGCGGCAGTGTGGCGACAAGCGTTTTTCCTTCGCCGGTCCGCATCTCCGATATCTTCCCCTCGTGCAGGGCCGCGCCGCCGATGATCTGCACGTCGAAATGACGCATGTTGAGCGCGCGTCTGCCCGCTTCTCGTGTGACGGCGAACGCCTCCGGCAGTATCTGCTCCAGCGTCGCGCCCCTGGCAAGCTTCTCCTTCAACTCCGGGGTCTTGGCCCTCAGCTCCTGGTCGGACAGGAGCAGAAGGGACGGCTCCAGGCTGTTTACGGCCTGTAAATATGTTTCGACTATCCTTTTCAGCTCGCGGTCGTTACGTGAGCCGAATATCTTCCTTAGTATCGTTGCAAGCATCGCCTACCTCTATAAGCCAATCGTCTATTATCTTCGGGGCGGACGTTATCATCAACTTCAAATTTTAACGTCGCCAAAACGGAGGAAAGATTCTTCGCTGGCGCTAAGAATGACAATACGTTCATCAGTTACCTATGAGAGTCCTATTTTTGTCATCCTGAGGGAGCCTATGGCGACCGAAGGATCAAAACAAGACAGATTCTTCGGTCGCTAGGGCTCCCTCAGAATGACAATTAACAACCTGTCATTCTGATTGTCATTCTGAGCAACGCGAAGAATCTATCTAAAAAACAATTTATTCTACTTTGATTCTTCGGTCGCCGAGGCTCCCTCAGAATGACAACTACAACCCTGCCTCCGCCAGTTTCTGCGCGGTTTTTTTCTGTTCTTCCGTCGGATGCTCGGGCGCGACGACCTTGAGCTTGATAAAAAGGTCGCCATGACCGCCTTTTGGCTTTGGAACGCCAGCCCCCTTCATGCGGATGAGCTTGGATGGGTCCGCCCCGGGATGTATTTTTACCAGCCTCTCGCCCGCAAGCGTTTGCGCCGGCAACGACCCGCCGAGTATGAGCATGGAATATTTGACAGACGCCTCGACGTAGATATCCTCTCCCTGCCGTTTGAAGACAGGGTCTTCGGCCACGTAGACGGTAATGTAAACGTCGCCCGGCTGGCCTCCTTTGCCGGCTTTTCCGCCCTTCCCCTTCACTCGCAGTTTTTTGCCCGACTCCACGCCGGCTGGAATTTTCACAGTCAGGCGGCTTACGCCATCCACTGTCTGAAGGCCAAGCGACCGTTCGCACCCGGTTATGGATTCGTGGAAAGATATGGTTACGTCGGTCTCGTAATCCTG
>JADGAO010000010.1 GCA_015231995.1 Nitrospinota bacterium
AGATGGCCGAAATAAAAAGTTCCACATTTTTTTTCATCCCGGAATGTTACTTGAAGTCGGATTGGAGCAGAAGGAAAAATTGGAAACGGATTTTTACATGCGAAGGGTGCGCCCCTCGCAATTGGAACGTTGCATAAGTCAGCGATTAGCTCCTTACCCTCTCCCCGCCAACTTTGCGGGGAGAGGACGGCGCAAAGCGCCAGGTGAGGGGTTACAAACAGCGCTTCAATAATGTTGAAGCTCGATGGCTCAAACTCAAAACACTGATTGTAGCCCTCACCCCATCCCTCTCCCGCGATGTTGCGCGGGAGAGGGGGCAGGATCATCGGTCAACGACTTATGCAAAGGTCTCCTTGCAATGGAAACCTTTGCATAATGCCCCTGTTGCTGTCCGAGGTGTTCTTCACCTCGGACTCCTGAATGAAAGGCTCTTTGATAAACAAAGACGGCGGGGTGAAGAGCACCCCGCCGAGCATTTTTGTGACAGTTCCTCAAGATGGCAAACGCAAACCATGCCGCTAATTATGGTTAGCGGATTGGCCGGGGAATCCTATTTTTTGGCCTGTTCAGCTTCCTGCTTCATCTTCTCCGCATCAGTCGCCATTTGGTCAGCGGCGGCGGTGGCTTCTTTCATCGCCTTTCCGGCCTCTTCCATTGTTTTTGCGGCGGCCTTGTTCGCTTCATCAGCCACTTTTTTCGCGTCTTGCGTGGCCTTGTTCATTTTCTCGATGGATTTTTCCACTTCGGCGTTCTGGCTGGAACAGGAGACGGAGATGATGGAAAATGCCGCAATAAAAACAGAACAGACGAAAGCCCTTGTTTTTGTCATGACACGCTCCTTGAATAATAAGACGATACTCAACGGGATGCTAAACGATTTATCAAAATAACGCAATATATTATGCCTTTTACCGCAGAGACCTTTGCATAACAATCTTGTTGCTGTCCGAGGTGTTCTTCACCTCGGACTCTAAATCTTCAGAGACTTTGAAAAACAAAGACGGCGGGGTGAAGAACACCCCGCCGAGCGCCAATTTAGGGCGTTTTGGAAATTATGCAAAGGGCTCTTTACCGCAAAGCGGAAAATCCGGGCATCACCGGTTCTATTGGCGTTTGCCCAAATTTGACGGTTACATTACAATTTACGCTTTGTACCCCTTATAATGACCGGACGCTTTGCGTTTTGGGCGCGAGCGGCCAAGTGAAGTTTCATTGTAAAAGGTCCACCAGCTGATAGCTTGATGAAAACTCTTATTGTCATACCGACCTATAACGAAGCGGAAAATATCTTTGCGCTTCTGGATGCGGTTTACGCGCAGGTTCCGGAAACGGACATACTCGTCGTTGACGACAACTCGCCCGACGGCACCGCCGCGATGGTGGAAACCAGGATGAAAGAAGACAAACGCCTGAGCATTTTGAAACGCCCGGGCAAGCTGGGGCTTGGAAGCGCTTATATAGCCGGGTTCAAGGTGGCGCTGGCCAGGGGGTATGACGCGATATTCGAGATGGACGCCGATTTCTCGCACAACCCCAAATATCTTCCCGGTTTCATCGAGGCGATAAAGGACGCCGACCTTGTGCTCGGCTCCCGTTACGTTGAAGGGGGCGGGGTGGAAAACTGGGCGCTTTCCCGTAAAATAATCTCGCTGGGCGGAAGCCTGTATGCGCGTATCATACTGGGCGTCCCGTACCGCGACCTCACTGGCGGGTTCAAATGTTTCAGGAGGGAGACGCTGGCGGCCATCGACCTCGACGGGGTTCATTCCGAGGGGTATTCGTTTCAGATAGAGATGACATACCGCGCGCACAAGAAAGGCCTGCGGATACGCGAAATGCCGATAGTGTTCGCGGACAGGGTCGGCGGAAAATCGAAAATGTCCTGGAAAATATTTATCGAGGCGATATACAGGGTATGGCAGATGCGCTGGACGGTTCGATGAAGCCTTTGCTTCTTCGTCCGCTGGTAGGGAAAATACTGGTCGTGGCCGGGGAAGATTCCGGGGACATGTACATGGGCAGGCTTATAGGGCATCTGTCCGCCCTGCTCGAAGGCGCGTCGTTCGAGGGGATAGGCGGCCAGCGTATGCGCGAGGCCGGGGCCGTCACGCTTTACGACTCTACAGCCCTATCTTCCGTGGGCCTCGCTTCCGCCATGAAAAAGATGGGCGTTTTCACCTCCGCTTTGCGCGATCTCAAATCGCGGATAGCTTCGGGGGAATATGACGCGGTCATACTAGTGGACTATCCGGATTTCAACCTGCGGATAGCCAAAGCCGCCGACAAAGCGGGACTGCCGGTCTTCTACTACGTCGCGCCGCAGTTCTGGGCGTGGCGCCGTGGCAGGGTTAAGATCGCCAGCGAATGCGTGGATATGATGTTCGTGGTGTTCCCATTCGAAGAGGATTTTTACAAAGGCCGGAGCGTCAACGCCCAGTTCCTCGGCCATCCTATTCTCGACGAGCTCGACTTCAACGTGGACCGCTCTGCGATCAGGGCACAGCTTGGCGTGCGCCCGAACGAGCTTCTGCTCGGCCTTGTCCCAGGCTCCAGGCGAGGCGAGGTGGAGCGGATATACCCAGATATGCTCAACGCGGTCAGGATCATCCGCGCCAACAAGCCCGTGAAGGTTGTCACCATGTGCGCCGACTCGATGGACGAGGACTACATCCGCAAGCTGGCCTCCACGCACGGGGAAGAGCCGCAGATCGTCAAAGGGATGACCTGGAACGCCATGAACGCTTGCGACTTTTTGTTGTGCAAATCCGGCACGTCCACTTTACAGGCGACGCTTGCCGGGACGCCTATGGTTGTCGTCTACAAGGCCGACGCGTTTTCTTATTTACTCGCCCGGCTTCTCTCGCACGTCAAATGGGCCGCCATCCCCAACCTGCTGGCCGGAAGGGAGATAGTCCCGGAGCTTCTTCAATGGAAAGCGACGCCCCAGGCGGTGGCGGCCACAGCCCTTGCGTATCTGACCGACCCGGCCAAACGCGAAGAAATGAAAAAGGAGCTTGGCAAGCTTCGGGCGGGGCTTGGGGAACGTGGGGCGTCGCATCGCGCCGCAGTCTCGATCACCGAATTCCTTACGAAACTAAAAAGGGGTTAGGCTGTAGGGGCGACCCGGTGGGTCGCCCGGATCAGGAAGGGCGAACACGCAGGTTTGCCCCTACCGGCTCAACCCATGAGTTTTCGCACTCTTGGGATCACTTCTTCCTCCGTCACCGGTTTTGCGATGAAATCGTCGGCTCCCATTCGGATGACTCTCTCCCTCGTTTCCAGGCGGTTGTCGGAGGTTATTATTATCACCTGAGTGGCGCTGGTTTTCGGATCCTGTTTAATTTTCTTTAACAGTTCAAAACCGTCTATCCCGGGCATGTATATGTCCAGCAGGGCCAGGTCCGGCTTTGTGGCTCTCACCATCTTTAAAGCCTCATCGCCGTTTTCGGCCTCGATGACGCTAACTCCGATGTCGCGCAGATGGATGCCGAGCATGTAGCGCACGGCAAGGTCGTCGTCGGCCACAAGCGCAATCGGTTTCCTGTACGGGAGCTTCGCGTAAAAGACGCTTCCCTTTCCTTTCAAAGACTCCACTGCCAGGACGCCGCCATGCGCTTTCATTATGTCCTGGCAAAGCGGAAGGCCCAGGCCGGTGCCCGTCTCCCCGGCGGTGCCGACCATGCTGGTTTTTACGTCGTGGCGGAAAAGGTTGGGGATCAGCTTTTCGTCTATACCCACGCCGGTGTCCTTTACGGCGATGCCCCCTTGGTCTCCCTGGGGCGTGAAAACCGTGATCTTGTCCCCCTTCTTCGTAAACTTGATGGAGTTTATCACCAGGTTGTTGAGAACCTCTTCGAGCAGGACCGGGTCCCCGTAAAGCCTCGTCCCCTCCGCCACTTCGGTGACAAGCTCGACGCCCTTGGAGGCGGCGACGTGATGGTAGTTGGCCGAGACCGCGAACGCGGCCTTAAACCCGTCGAAAAACCTTTTTCGTATTGTCGCGCCGCCCATGTGGAACCTGCTTATGTGCAGGACCTCGTCTATCATGTTCACGGCCCTCTCGGCGCTGTGGATCGTGGCGTCGAGAAGCTCCCCGTATTTGCCTTTCATCGGCAACCCTTCGTCCATGGAGAGCAGGCGCAAGAACCCTATCGTGGAGGTGAACGGGGCCTTGAGGTCGTGGGCGATAAGCGAAATATACATCTCCTTTTCCTTGGTCGCCTCTTCGGCCTGTTCCTTGGCCGCCACTAGCTCTTCCTGCCGTCTTTGCTCTATCCGTTCGTCCCGCACCGCTTCGAGTATGTTGGCGCAGGTCGCTATGAGCGGGGACATGGTGTCGGCGAAGGCCGCAGTGTATCCGCCGGGCTTGTTGGCCATCCCCAGCACGGCCAACAGCTCTTTGCCCTTGTGGATGGGAAGCCCCATGAAAGAGCGGATTGGCGGATGCCCCTGCGGGATTCCAACGCTCAAACGGTCTTTTGTTACGTCGTTGGAAATGTAAAGCTCGCCTGTTTTGGCGGCCATTCCGTAAATCCTGTTGAGGTTGTCGAACCTCAGGCCGTTGCGGCGATTCTCCTCGTAAAGCTTCTTTGTCTCTTCGCTCCAGGTCATGTCGCTTATGGCCAGGGATTTGAGGTATGGAGACCCGTCGTCGTCTTTGAAATATTCCGCGACGAAGCCGAATTCGCTCTGCGTGAACCCGATAAGGATATCCAGGATTTCATTGAAAACCTCGGATGGCTTCTTGCCGGAGATGAATGTGGATTGCATCCTGTTGTCCGCCTCCGTTACGCGCCGGCGGAAGGCCTCTTCCTGCTCCGCCCTCTTGCGTTCGGTGATGTCATCGGCTGTGGCGACTATACGGACGACATTGCCTTTCGGCCCGAATATGGGAGAGACGTTGAAAAGCAGTATGCGCGTCTGCCCGTCCCTGTGGGCGATGCGCGCTTCAAACCCCTTATAACTTTCCCCTTTAAGGCAAATCTCGAAAACCCTCTCCCCCTCGGCCCTCGCGGGCGCGTCGGCCAGCAGTTCGCTGAACCTGCGCCCTATGACTTCGTCGGGCCGATACCCTCCCGATATCTCCGCCGCCTTGTTGACGAACTGTATCTGCCCGCTGGAGTTAAAGGCCAGAATCGCGTTGGATGCGTTGTCCATAACGCTACGCAGGGATTCGTTCGTCTCCATCAGCTTGGTTTCGGCCTCCTCGCGCCTGCGGACATAGCCGATTAGCGTCCAGTTGCTCAGGCCGATTCCGCAGACGCCCAGCAACCAGATGTAAAGGTGCGTTTCCAAGGTCTCTTGTATGTCCGCGTCCCTGCGGACGATGAATTTTTCCATGGGCAGGGTTACGCTGATGCCGCCCCTTATGTCGCCGAGCTTGTACCCTTGCTTTGCATGGCACTTAAGGCAGGGCGTTTCCACATAGAAAGGTTTTATCATCCGCAGGTAAGGCTTTCCGTCGCGTGTGGTATGCTCCGCCACTTCCTTGACCTCTCCGCGTCCGATGGCCGCCAATGCGGCCCGCTCCCAGTCGTCCGGGGCGTTTGCGGGGCGTATGGGATTGAGGCTGGTCAGATGCCCGTTGACGCCGGATTCAGGCTCGTACATTTCGTAAATCTGCCGCAGGGCGTATGCCGGGTTGACAAGCGTCAGCGCGACGCCGGACGGGGTGGTTATGTCGCGCTCGGGCACGTCCAGGTATGGGTTGGGAGGCGTGACTTCGGTCTTTGGGACGTACACCCCGCCGTGGAGAGACACCCATCTTCTGAAAATAAGCATCGTCTTGTAGTGGACGGCGATCTCGCTGGCCGCCAGCTCATTGGCGTCCTGCCGCATGTCTTTCACCCGATCCAACGTTAGCGCTACGAGTAAAAGCGTCCAGAACACACCGGTGACGATAAAAACTATTCTGGCTGTGCGGACTTTCGGTATGACACCCATGGCTCATTTTATCACGATGGGCCTGTCGAGTGATTCCCGTTCTACGTTGCAGGAGCTACCCGGTGGGGCGCCCTTGTTATGAAAACCTTTGCGTAACCAAACTATTTCCATATTTTGTCATCCTGAGGGAGCCTTAGCGACCATTGTCATTCTGAGCGAAGCGAAGAATCTATCAAAGAGAATATTCTGTTTACTTTGATCCTTCGGTCGCCAGAGCTCCCTCAGGATGACAAAACATGGTTTATGTGCCGCAATCGGACGGGTCGCCTTTCATCTTCGCCACGCCGTGGATGACGGCGTCGAGCACGAATGAAAAATTCTCCACCGCGGCCTTGGGGCTTCCGGGAAGGTTTATTATCATGGTTCTTTTTCTTATTCCGGCCACCCCTCGGGCAAGCGCGGCGCGCGGCGTGATTTTCAGCGACATCGCCCGCATCGCCTCCGGTATTCCTGGAATGGCGCGATCCAGCAGTGGCTCCGTGGCCTCCGGGGTCACGTCGCGCGGACTAAGCCCGGTTCCGCCCGATGTGAGGATAAGGTCGAACATGCCAGAATCCGCCCATCCGGTTATCGCGGCCCTTATATCCCCAATGTCGTCCGGGACTACTTTAACGTCCGTCAAACGAATAGGAGTGCCGTGCAGGGATTGTCTGATGGCCGCCTCGCACTTGTCGGCCCGAACCCCGGAGCTGGCCCTGTCGCTTACTACAAGGAGGGCCGTTGATACGATGTCCTCAGGCCCCATGACGCGGAGAGGGGGTTCTTAACCCTTGCCCGGCGCGGAGGCCGGGGGCAGGTATATGTTGTCCGTAGCCAGGTAGGCGTCCGGCCCGTTGGAGAAGAGCGAGAACTTGTCTTGCCTGTGGATGAACTGATAGGGGTTTCCCCAGGGATCGGTAAGGTCGCCGGCGCTCAACGCGCCACTGTGAACAAGCTCGGAGAGGCTGGACGGAGGCGTTCCCCGAAGCGCGATGTGAACCTTCAAGGCCCGCTCTATCTTTTTCAGGGTCTCCTTCGCGTGGGCGGTGTTTAACTGCGCGACGCTGGCTTTCCGGCTTTGAGTCTGCTGGGGCCAGGACATCACCTGCCAGGCGATCCCCCCCGCCAGCGCCGCAACCAGGAAAAACATCGTGACGTATCTGGCCGATCCGCCAGTGTGGTCGAGCGCGATGGTTGTGTCTTTCTTGCGCGTCGCCGATTTGATGATCCCAAGCTCCATCAGGCGTTGCACCCCGGTGAGGCTTGTGAAATGCCCCTGCCTGGCCGAATCGAGGATGTCCGTTATCGTTTTGCCCGATCCCATGATGGAGAGGATGTTTATCTGCGCATCGGTGAGGGCCACGCCTCTTGCGGTCAATATCTCGAATTCGATGGACGACTTGAAATCCTGCCCGGCCCCTTCGGCCGTTTTGAGGTTAAGCGAATCGTACTCATCCTCCCCCAGTATGCTTTTGACGACGAACGTGGCCAGCGGAGGGATGGACGAGGTGATGCGCGGCCATTCGTCGGCTATCCTGCAACCCTCCATCAGGACCGCGTCCACGTCCATGGGGGTCATCACCTTGTCGTTATACTTTATCCCCTTCATGGGGGTGAACTCATAGTTCCCCCTCTTCCAGCGCAGGGCGTAATACACGTTGTCGAGTATGTGCCTGCGCATAAGCTCCACCAGCGTCTGCGCGGGTATTTTTTTCGACAGCAGTTCCCACAGCGGCTTGAGGCTGTCGTCATGCTCTTTTTTGACCTCGTTCCACGATTGCGCGTCGAGTATTTTGTTGTGTGTCAGCGTCGCTTTGAGCCGGGACTCCTCTTTGACAGGGGATATCTCCGCGAAAATTATGGAGCCGTTATCGAAAGTCACCTTCACCAGCTCCTCGCCCTCGGTGAGCGTGAGCCGTCCCGTCTTTCCCTCCAGCTTGATCATCTGGAGGATGTTGAGGATGTTGAAATCGTCAAGGCTTCCCTGTAGAGCCATCTCAGTAGAAATCCCTTCTGAGAGCCGTATTCATGATTATCCAGTAACCGGCCGCCATAATCAGGAACGCTATGTGCGGCTTTAGAGCCGACGCCGAGGACACGCCCTGGGCCAGCAGGCTTCCCGCAAGCGAGGTGGCCATGTAAATGACGAACAGGCTGGTGACGAACGCGAAGAAAATCCCGGTTACGCACTCGTTGGCCATAAGCCTCCCAGCGCCCGGGAAAACGCCGTCCATGATCACGCTCACGAGCCTGCGCCGCTCCTTGAACTCTCTCATGTCTTTTCGTTTCTTGTCCTTCTTGGCGGCGGAGACGCCCGGCTTGGTTATCTGGGCCGCAATGCACTGGTTGCACTGTACCTGGTCCGCGCCAAGCCTGATGGGGGGCTGGAAAGCGGAACCGCAGGTGGAGCACGACTGGTGCGACTCCCTCCTGCTCCAGAAGACATGGGAAAGTAAAAGCAGGACGGCGAACCCAGCCGCCACGCTCATGTAAACGCTCATCGACAGAGCGGTGAAATTGGCTTTCCACATGTGGTCCGCCATCGCCCATGTCTTCTCGCCGAGTTCTCGCTCGTAAGAGGCCAGGTCGTCCGGGGTTATCGGGAAGTCAACGACCTTCCTGTCGTGATCCTGGTCTTTTGTGGCGGCCACAAGGTCGTTGACCCGCTTGGGGTCAATCGCGTTGGCCTTGCCGTACTCCGCCTCTGAGTCTTTGGTGAGCAGGGCTTCGTTGTATGTCACCGAAAGGTTGAAGTGCGCCTCCACAGACTGCGGGTCCACCTCCAGCGCTTGCTTGTACATGAACGCGGCGTTTTCATATTCGCGGGCGACATGGTAGGCGTTGCCCATGTTGACCATGGCCCTTATGTCGGTCTTTTTCATCTCAAGGACGGCCTTGTACGCCTTCACGGACGCGTCCTTATCCTTTCGCATCTTGTTGAGAAGCCCCAGCGCAAACGCCGTCAGCTTGTTGTCGGGATGCGCCTCGCGTTCCTTTTCGAGGGCCTCCTTTGTATCGTGATCCCATGTGTTTTTGGAAAGCAGGTACAGCGCCCTGTATGTGTCCGCCTCGGCCAGGGCCGCGCTTTTGGCCATGTAGCCGAAAAGTTGCGGGGCGAGCAAAACGACGGCCGCGAAAAGGACGCAAATGGCCTTCCCTTCCTTGCTTAACGTAGGCCACAGGAATAGGGGCGCGGCCAGCACAAGGAACAGCCATCCGCCGAACGCGAACGGGACGAGCATGATCATTATCCCCGCCGCCATCTTCCACCAGCCCTGCTGGACGGACGGGATGAAGTCGGTGATGTTCATGAACACCGAAGAGTAGTTGCGCACGAGGAAGGAAAGGAAAGCCGCGCCGAAAGCTATTAACGAGGCCATCGCCACATAAAGCGCCGCGTCGGAGAGAAAAGCGTCTCGCCTGAAACGGTCGCTGGCAAGGGCCTTGAACCCGTCCGCCACGCTCATGGAAACGGCCGCCACATCCGTTTTGTCGGCCTCGAACTGGGCGCGGGCATAAAGGAAATGGGCGTCCGGGTTGTCCGGGGCGAAGAGGGTGGCATACCTTGTCGATGTTACGGCCCGGCGCGCCACTCCGTCGGACAGGGCTTTACGCCCCATCGCAAGGCATATCTCCGAAACGGAAAACAGGTTGCGGGTGCCCATCCTGTTCATGATGTCGAGGGATTTGTTTATTTCCGCGAACGCCTCGGCGTCGTCCCCTTTTTCGATGGCCTTGCGCCAGACGGCGAACGATTTGGCCATGTCCGCCTCGGACTCGATGTCCCCAACCTTCAACGAGCTTAACGGCAGGTATGTGGAATCTATCCGGTTGGTCTGGGCGGCCATAGGCGGCGTCTCCGCCTGTTTGGCCTCTTTGGCCAAAGGCGTCGAGTAGGCGGCGGCGAGAATCAGCGCGGCAAGCGCCAGCAGTCTGCCTGGTTTCATTTCATGGCGGGCCATGAAGGGGAAAAAAGCTGTTCCCATGATCAGGAAACGAGCCTCACTCCTTGAACATATCGTCGAGCCTGTCCTTGACCGAATCACCGTAGCCGGTTTCGAAAGCAGGTTCGCTGGTGATCTTCTTGGCGGCTATCTCGAATATCTTGGCCAGCTTGGCCGTCAACTCTTTGGAGTAGAGGTTGACCATGCCCACGGTGGTTTTCTCGTCGAACACGGTGGCGTTTATGGCGCGGTCTCCAACCAGCGACAGGTGGATGTTGTCCTTTCTGCCCTGATGGAACATCACGCTGAACTCCGTCTCCCCCAACAGCCTGGCCATCTCTTTTGTCGCGGCGAAAGCGCCCGCCACAAGCGCCGAGAGCGTGGCGGCGTTAAACGTCTGGGAGATGCCCCTCTGCGTCACCAGATGCCCCTCCTTGTCTATGAGGAACACGCACCTGGCGTTGGATAGCTTGACATATTCGTCAAGGAGCTTTTCTATCTGGTCAAAGTCATCCTTGTAATATACAAGCCTTCGATCTTTAAGCTTTTCGTCTTTCATTTATGGGCCTGCCTCAGCTCGTTTACAGGTTTTCCTCAAATATCGTGATGGAAGATTCCCTTCTCAGGGCCTTGAACATCTCGTCAAGCAACTCCCGCTTGCGCTGGTTCTTTATGCCAGCTATCACTTCGGCCTTCACGGCGTCGAAACTCTTCCCGCCGTACTTCGCCGAATTCGTAAAATAATACTCTTTAACCTCCGTCTCGGTGATCCTGAACTTCTCGTTGAGGTTGGGGATCACCTTCTGGATTATCTTACCTATTATCACATTTTTTGTGGCTTCGTTGCGCAGGTTGTCCAAAGAAAGCTTCCTGTGGGCCAGATGGGCGTCCATTTCCTCTTTGGTCTTGAACCGTCTGGCGAACTCTTTTAGCTGAACCTCCAGCTCCTCCTTGCTGACGACGATACTGCGTTTCTTGGCGTCCTGAAGCAGGAGGCCGTGGTTTATCAGCGATTCGAGCAGGCGTTTCTTTTCGTCCATCGAGAATTTCTTGAAGTCGTCCACCTCTTCCGTCCGCGCGCCGAGCCGGTACTGCACCTGGCAATACTGGGTGAAATAACTCCGCGATATCTGGTCGGCGTTGATCTTTGCGACAACGGCTTCCTTCTTCTCCGCCGGGGGGGCTTCCGCGGGTTTTTCCGCAGGGGCGGCGGCCTTTTTCGTGGCGGCTCCCGGCTCTTTGGTGTTGAGCCTGTCGAGCACGAGCGAAGCGGCCAGCTTCAAAGTGGCCAGCACTCCCTCGCCGGTGGCCGCAACCGCAGGCACAGTGGGGGCGCGGAATGTGTTTATCTGTTTTTCAAGCTCTTCTATTGGAAGGGCGTTGGGCAGGTCGCGCTTGTTCCACTGGATGACGAAAGGCATCTCCTCGAGCTTCAATCCATATTCGTCGAGGTTCTGCTGAAGATCGGTGAGCGACTCGATGTTTTCCTTTATCTTCTCCGCCTGCGAGTCGGCCACGAATATCACGCCGTCGGCTCCCTGCAGGACGAGCTTCCTCGTCGAGGCGTAATAAATCTGCCCCGGAACGGTATATAACTGGAACTTCGTGGTCATCCCCCGCACCTGCCCGAGATCGATGGGCAGGAAGTCGAAGAACAGCGTCCGATCCCCTTCGGTGGCGATGGAGGTCAGGTCGCCCTTGCTTTTCTCTGGCACCCGCTGGTGGACGACCTCCAGGTTGGTCGTCTTTCCGCTCATCCCCGGGCCGTAATAGACCAGTTTGCACGATACCTCGCGCTTGCCGTAGTTTATCTGCATGTAGGAACGTCCGCAGTGGACGAATGGGCGATATGGCTCATACGTCTATCCTTCCGGTCTTCTTTATTGTGTTGGCGGCCTGGAAAAGAGCCACGTTCATCTCCCCGGCGTCAACGTCCACATCCGCAAGCGCGATAAGCGCGGACTTGCCAAGGTCGACGATATATATCTTCGACTGCCCCGACTGCATGACGTACCGCGTGAATTCCTTCACCCCAAGCCCGGCAAGCGAGTTGGTTATCGTCACCGCTATCTGGGACATGAACGCCGCCAGCGACTCCGCGCTGTATGACGGAGGCAGGTTGGAGTCTATCACCATGCCATCTTTCGTGATTATCAAGGCTCCGCTGACGCCCTTGGAGCCGCAAAGGGATTTGAGCACCGACTTTAGCGTTATCACGACGATATATCCCCAAGGTAGCGCTGTATCCGCGCCTCGACCGCCGCCATGTTGGCGTCGTTGTCAACGACCACGCCGAGCGTCGCATAAAAAGCGTTGGCGATGATGAAAGTGCCGATCGGCGTAACCAGCACGCCCCGCTGGAAACTGCCAAGCCCCGTGCGCCTGATCCCGTTGATGGAGGCGTTGTGCAAATTGAATATCAACGATGGCGTGATGTTCACGTCCAGCTTGGCCTTGTTTATCATTTTTATCGGCTGGCCGTTCTGGTCGAGAAGGAATATCGCCATCAACCCTTCCAGCTTGGAGAACAGCGTCAACTTGGCCGCCAACTCCTCCTGGGCGATCTCGCTTTCGGTGTCTTCATGGCCGCCTATCACGACCTTTTCATCGAGGCTCCATGCCGACGAGTTGGTTTGCGCCACCACAACCTCGCCCGCGTCGTCGTCTTCGGCTTCGGAGGGCTTTGAGTTCCCGGACTCGATCCTGGGCGTGTCAAGAGTCGGCGCCGGAACGGAATTCCCGGCCCGGGGCGGAGTCTCCACGGCGGCTTCGGCCTTAGGTTCTTCTTTTTCAGACTCCGCTTTAAGCTCCTCCCTGGGAGGCTCCGGGGCTTTGACAGGCTCTGCTTGCGGAGCCGCCTTAAGCTCTAATTCCTTTACGGCGTTCATAAGAGAGAGGGCTCTCTCGTCGTCCGGCTTGATATCCAGGATGCCGGCGACAAGCTCTTTTGCGCGGGATGTCTTGCCGGCCTTGAGATAAATCTGGCTTGCCAGAAGGCGGGCCAGATAGTTTTGCGGATCGAGCTTCAACGCCTTCTCGAAACTGGAAAGCGCCGCCTTGAGGAAATCAACCTTTCCGTCCGTGTTGTAAACGGAAACGAGTATCTCGCCTTTGGAGATATATATCCCGCTGACATCCGGGAATTTTTTTATTCCCCTGTCAAGCAAGTCCAGCGCAAGGGACCTCTCGCCAACGCCATGCAAGCTTTTGGCGATCCTCCCATAAGCGAGGGCCATGGAGGCGGGCGAATCCTTTAAATCAGATTTCTCGACCATGAGCTAAAGTAACCCATTTTAATTGAAATTAAAAGATTAATCCGACTCTCCGAATGGTGAAAAATATTTTATTGGCGATATTTAGTTTTGTCAAAAACTTTCGCCGCTTCCTCTTTCGCGCCCCTTAGAATTGATACAAAACGATTCTCTCGATTAGTCCTTCGATTTCGCGCAGTAGTTGTCATTCTGAGCTCCAGCGTTGTCATCTGAGCAACGCGTGTCATTCTGAGCGCCAGCGAAAAATCTATCCGATAGAATATTTATTTTACTTTGCTTCAGTCGCAAAGCTCCTTCAGGATGGCAATGTTGATCCTTCGGTCGCAGGACTCCTTCAGGATGACAAACAACGACCGTTGTCATTCTGTGCGCTATTGTCATTCTGAGCAACGCGAAGAATCTATCTGATAGAATATTTTATTTTACTTTGATCCTTCAGTCGCGAAGGCTCCTTCAGGATGACAATACTGATCCTTCAGTCGCAAAGCTCCCTCAGGAAGACAAAAGATGGTTCTCTCTGGAAGTTATTTTCTCTGCATAACGGTGAGACGCCGGACTTTGGACAGTTGCGGCGATTGATATATATCACCGCTTATTCCACGCTAAACCCGTTTGAATCGCGCCTGTTTACGCGATGAAACGCGATAAGGCCGACGCGCCCCGGGCGTGAAGCTAACGTGTCCCGTATTTTACGAATCATCAAATTATCTTGTTGAGCGATAATATATATAATATTATTTACGTGTATCAATATCGTTAGCATAGATGGATATCACGTCTATTATATTCAACCATGAACGGGAGAACTGAATGTCTATTATCAATATGGCAGAGGTCAAATCGAAAATCGCCTTTCACGAAGCTCAGATAAGGGCTCTCGAAAGCCTCCTTCAGATCGGCCACCTGCTCTCCGATAAAGAAACCCCCGCGCCCAAAAAAACTCGCGGCCCCAAGCCCGGCTCGAAACGCAAGGGAGGCAAACGCGGAATGTTGACCGGAGCCATAACCGCGCTTCTGGAAAATTCGGCTTCGCCGTTGCTGGCCGGCGATATCAAACGCGCTATCGTCGAGCAGGGCGTGGTGGACAAGAAATCAACTTCCGTTTACGCGACCCTTTTACAGATGGCCTCTCGCGGAACCATCAACAAAATTAAAACTGCGGGCGGGATGGCGTACAGCGCGGCCGGATCGGGTTCAGGCTCCGCCAAGCCCAAACGGCGCAAAGCAAAATCGGGAAAAGGCAAAAAGGCCGCGACGGAGTGACTCTCCGGTTAGTCACACTTCCTAACGGGAGCTTTGCATAAGTTCCGCAATTGTCATTGCGAGGGAGTCGAAGACGACCGAAGCAATCTGCATTTTGTTGCTGTCCGAGGTGTTCTTCACCTCGGACTCCTAAATGAAAGCTTTTTGATAAACAAAGACGGCGGGATGAAGAACACCCCGAACACATTTTGTCCCCCTTAGGAAGGGGGAGCGCAACGCAGTGGCGAGGGGGTTTAACCCCCCGGCGCTTTGCGCCACCCCCCTTGTCAGGGGGGCTACCCCTCCGGCGCGGGAGTTTACCCTGAGTCCCTCGAAGGGCGCCACCTCCCCTTTCTAAGGGGAGGGAAAAGAATGGAGCTTTCGCTTGCGATGCAAATGTACAAGAACACCCAGCCGAGCATGTTTTTCGCAACCTCCGGCCCCCCCCCACGATGCGGTTTTCATTCCTGGCCGATGGCGCAAATCTTCCTGTCAACTTCGGTCTGCGGGTTTATTACAATTGAAACAGCCATAGCCCGCTAATATAATGAACCGGAAATCCAGGTTCGGCAGACATAAGGGTAATGGAAACAAAAACGCGCGTTATAGCGATCCTCACGGACGAGTTCACCGAAAACCAGAAGCTCGCCGATAAACTTCGGGAGGAGGGTTATCGCGTGGAGGCTGTCCGCCTCCAACGGGCCACATGCGACGGCCTGGCCTCTGTCGCGCCTGACATAATCATCACCGACTACGACGAGGAAAAACCGGATGACCCTTTCCGCCTTATCGCGCAGATAAAAGGGGACGAAAGGTTGGGAAAAGCCGAGATTTTCTTTTACTCCACATCCATTGACGTCAAAACGGAGATCGCGCTCAGGAGGCTGAAGGTGATCTCGTATTTCATCAAGTCCGACAATGCCGGGTATATCGTGGAAGCCGTCAAAGCCCATTTCCACAGCATTGACGCTCCGCAAAATTTCAGTTACGAAGAGGAAATACGGGAATTTGAAGGGCAGGATATAAGCCCCGGCCCGGAATATTCCACCCCGGTGGCCAAAGAGCGCCGGGTGGAGTCGTCGGACGAGTTCAAAAACATGTTCGCTGATCTCGTGGACGACGGAGGGGTGGATACGAAACCGGTTGAGGACGAATTCAAGAACCATTACAACCAGGGGGTCGCTCACTACGATAAAGAGCTTTACGCTCAGGCGTTGGAAGGATTCGAAAAAGCCTCCCAATCCCCGGCATGGCGGATTAAAAGCCTCCTTATGATGGGCTTGACCCAAAAGAAAATGGGCGAGTATGAAAAGGCCCTCGAGATTTTCAAGATCGGATACCGCGACTCGCCCAACGATTCCGGTAAGTCCGGGTTCCTGTATGAACTCGGCGACACGCTCGACACGATGGGAAACAGGATGGAAGAAGCGTACAAGATGTTCGCCGCCGTGTACCAGCGCAACAAAGAGTTCCGCGACGTAAGAAACAGGCTCATAAGCCTCAAATCCGCCATCGAGCTCAAGAACAAGGCGTAACCATCACCCCCTAGCTCGTAAAACGGGCGGCAAATAACACTAGGGGCTGTCGCCAAATGGTGTAAACAGAAACGACAAACGCTGTTCGAGGTGTTCTTCACCTCGAACTACTAATGTGAGTTTATTCTTCCTTAAGGACGGCGGGGTGAAGAACACCCACGCCGAGCATTTGGGAGACAGCACTCTCTATATTTTTCCCTTCAGGGCGATCGCTAGGCGCCATGAATTTGACGAGCCTCTTCAAATTTCCAATATTAATGGCGGAATTTTTGACGGCTATTCAATGTTTGCCATTCAATAACCCATTTTCCCGCTATTTTAAGGCTTTATCTCCAATCTCGAAGTTGAACCATTTTGACTGTGAAACTCCTTGTTTTGTAGGGCGACCCGGTGGGACGCCTTTCCACTCCAGACGACCCGCCGGGTCGCCTCTGCAAAATTATGGCGCCGTCTTTGCTTTGTTTATCGTTGAGAATTGGTGAATCACATATGAAGGTTTCAAAATACATACTGCTGTCCATAGCGGCGGTTACCGGAGTCCTTTCTTTCAACCTTGGACGGAGGTACGCCCAAGAAACGCCCCCTGCCCTGGAGAAGGTCGAATTCTCCGCGCAGGACAACGGCACTCGCGCCAAATTGTTTATCAAGGGAGACATCCGGTTTATCCCTCACATGGACGTCAAGATGAAAGAACTCATCCTCTCCGCCAGTGGAGTTGACGCGTTTCCCGGCGTTTACACTGTCAAACATAGCGACACCCTAACCGAATCCGTGAGAATTACCCGCGACTCCAAAAGAGGCGAGTTATGGATAACCGTTTCTTTTAAGACTCCAGACATCGCTTTCCAGCGTTCAGTCGAGGATGATGGGAAGGTTCTTATTTTCGATTTCTTTCCCAAAGAAAAATCTTTGAAGATAGCCGGATTGACCTCCGAGAAGCTTCTATCCAAACTCCAGGCTGGAGGCGGCGCCGTGGAGACAGCGGCGGGCAAGACGCCCGGCTCCGGCAAGCCGACTGTGGCGGCGGAAGATGAGAGCGTCACGGAAGCGAAAAAGAGCCTCAAGGAAACCGACAAATCCTACGCCAGCATGGAAATGGAATCGGGGCGGCAGGATTTTCACGACATCATGACCCTTATGCAGAAAGGGCACATGGAAGAAGCGGCGGCCCTCAGCGAGGCTTACGCCTACAATTATCCCAAATCCATTTATCTGGAGAAGGTGTATTTCGCCAGGGCGGACGCTCTGTACCAACTGGCCAAGAAAGACAAACTGCGCGTAAACGAAGCCTTGGAGGCCTACAAGACGACGCTTGCCAGATATCCCAATTCCACCATGACACAGCAGGGGATCATGCGCCGGGCGGCTTTGTACGAGGATCTGGATTTCGATCTGGAGGCCATGGTGGAGTACAACATGGCTCAAAAAGCCCAGCCATCCGGCAAGTACTCCATCGGGGCGATGATAGGAAGGGCCAAAATATATCTTCGTCAGCGAAAATTCCAGAAGGCTCATGACGAGATGCAGAAGGTGTTGGCGTTGTACCCCAACAGGAAAGAGGTGCGGGAGATAAAATACATCATCGCCGAGGCAAGCCACGACCAGGGAAAATACGAAGAGGCCCGGAGGATATTCGAAGAGGCGCAGAAAATCTGGCCCACATACCCCAAAACCCGGCCAATCATATACATGAAAATGGCCGAGAACTACTACAAGCTCGGCGAGAAAGAAAAAGCCCTGGAATACTGGACGAACATAGCCAACATGTTCCCGTCCGTGGGTTCCGGCAGGAAAGCCATGCTACGGATTGGCGAGTATAGCGAGGAAAAAAACCGGAAGAAAGACGCGGCGCGGATGTTCGAGACGCTTGCGATGCAGTACCCCGACTCGGACGAGGCTGTGCTTGCGCGTCTTCGTCTCGCCACGATGGGCGCGGAGGATCCCGGCCTGCTCAAGACCAGCCGGATTTTCGATTACCACGCGTTCGAGAACCCTCTCCAGACTTTCGACGAGATACTGGCCAAATACCCGGAACGGCACGGAGAAGAGGCCCTTATCCGCAAGGGGCGCGCATTGGCCGGGGCCAAACGGCACATAGCCTCCATTCTCGCTTACAAGGAATTGCTGAAGTCTTATCCCGGATCGCGCATGTCGGCGGAGGTGTTCGGGCTGGTGAGAGGAAACCTGTTCAAGCTCATCGAGGCGTTCCACGAGCAGGAGGGTTTCTTCATAGCTCTTCTCACATACTTCGACAACTTCAACCCGTTCCTGCGCACGATAACCGAGCCGGACATCCTCATAAAGATCGCCGACAGCTTCGCCGTCATGACGTTGTACGACCGGGCGCAGGAATATTACGCGATGGCCATCAAGCATGACAAAGAGGGCAAATACAGCGACCTGACCGATTTCCGCATCGCCAAGGCCAAGCTGTTTGGCGGCGAATACAAGGAGGCCGAAACCCTTCTATCCAAATACATCAAGGCCCGGCCCGGCCAGCCTTCGGCGATAATGGCGCGTCATTTCCTGGGCCACGCATTACAGGCGCAGGGCAAAAACGCCGAGGCCGCCTCCGAGTGGCGCATCGCAATCGAAAACGACATGTCCAACTCGCTTGTCCCGAACACCGCCTATAACCTCGGCAAGCTTTATAAAGCGGAGAAAAAATACGGCCTTGCCGCAGACGCCTTCAACATGACCATCTCCACATGGAAACCCCCGGTCAAAGGCGCGGAGGAGCCGGACTATTTCAGGGACGCCAAATATCATCTGGCGGAGACATATTATCTCAACGAAGATTACGCTTCGGCCATCCGCGAAGCGGGCATGTTCACGGAACGGTATAAGGACGACCAGCGCAACGCCTGGCTCCAGTATATCGAGGCCTCCTCGCTCGGCGGAGCCAGCGAGGACGAGAAAGCCGCCGCCCGGCTCAAGGAGCTTGTCGCCAAAGACAAGGGAGTCATCGGCAAAGTCGCCTCCGCCAAACTCCAGAACGCGGAATGGAAAAACAAAAACCCCGCCCTTTTCCCAAACTGACCGCAACCGATGAGTCTAGCTGGGGACAATTTAGCCAAACTCAAGGAAGCCTTCGAGACTCTGAACCGTTCTACGGAAAAACTCACCGGCGCGTATGAATCGCTCCAGGGCGAGACGGCCGGGCTTCGGCTCAAGCTTGCGGAAAGCGGCGAATTCCTGCGGGATATCATTGACGGACTCAGTAGCTCCGTTATCGTGACGGACATAGAAGGCCGTGTCATCCTCCATAACGCTCCTGCCGTAAAAAGAGGGTTCGACAAGGGAGATCGAATACCCGCATGGCTTGCCGCAGTCGGCGAAGGCGTCCGTATCGGCAAACGGCGGGTTGGCGAGTGGAAAGGCGCAGGCGACGAAGTTTTCGAAATCTCCATGACGCAGTTGAGCTCCGGCGGCGAACCGGGAGGACGGATTTTCGTGGCCGACGATGTCACCGAGCTTTCTCGCCTGAAGAAGCAGGCCGTCCGCGCCGAAAAACTCCGCGTCCTCGGCGAGATGGCCGCAGGACTGGCTCATGAAATACGAAACCCGCTTGGAGGGATGGAGCTGTTCGCTTCGATCCTGCGAAGGGAACTGGAAGGCGACGATGAGAAACTACGTCTGTTAAAACACATAAGCTACGGGATACAGTCCGTAAACAACGTGATAGGCAACGCCCTGCTGTTCACAAAAGAAATCATACCCTCCAGAAAAGAGTTCGACATAAAAAAGCTCGTCGAGGACGTGCTCGAATTCACCGGAGCCGTGTTCGAAAAGAGCCGCATAGCCGTCAAAGCCATCCTGCCGGACAACCCGCTTCTTGTCACCGCCGACGAGGGGTTGATAAGACAGCTTTTGTTAAACCTTGTCAGAAACGCGGTACAGGTCATGCCTGGGGGAGGCGAATTCGGCGTAAGGCTAACTGTCGCCGAAAACGCGGATAACCAGAAAGGCGCAGTGGAAATCGTCGTAAGCGACACAGGCCCCGGCGTGCCGGCCAGGATACGCGAGAGGATATTCGATCCCTTTTTCACCACTAAAGACGGGGGCGCGGGACTGGGCCTTGCCATCGCAAGCCAGATAGCCCAAGCGCACGGCGGATACATAGACCTTCTCGATAGCGGTGAAAGCGGGGCGAAGTTCATGATATCCTTGCCAGTGGAGATTAAAATATGAGATTGCAAACACGTTTTATTCCAGACACAAACTGGCTCTCCGGTTTCTGTCATGGCAACCACATAATGAAGCTATCCCTTTTTGGCTCCGCGTTGCGGGAAGATTTCAATGAAGAAAGCGACATAGACGTTCTGGTGGAGTTCGAGCCAGATCACGTTGTGGGCTTTTTACGGCTGGCTGAGCTTGAGATTGCGCTATCCGAAAAGTTTTGCCGCAAAGTGGATTTGCGGACACCTGAGGAACTGAGCGGTTATTTCAGGAATGATGTCGTTGGAGCCGCTGTGGAGCTCTATGCTAAAAAATGACGAGATACGCCTGCTACACATGCTGGACGCGGCTCGTGAGGCTGTATCATTGTCGGCTGACAAAACACTTGATGATTTAAAACACGACCGTGTGTTGACCCTGGCCTTATTAAAGTTGATCGAGATAATGGGCGAGGCCTCTGTCAAGATTTCGGATGAATTCAAGGCCGGACATGAAACGATTCCTTGGCGGGCAGTGACAGCTATGCGAAACCACCTGATACATGTATATTTCAATGTGGATTTGAATATTGTTTGGGGAGCTGTAAAAGATGAAATGCCAAGGTTGATCACCTCACTTGAAAAAATCATCAAAAATCCAGAAAAGTGACTTTGGGAAAATGGCGATTGTGACGCTCGGCGCGGGTGTTCTTCACCCCGCCGTCCTGATTGCTTCAAGGAGTCCGAGGTGAAGAACACCTCGGACAGCGACAATTGAATAATCTATTTGATAGATTCTTCGCGTTGCTCAGAATGACAATAGTCACGCGTTACGCAGAATGACAATCGCCGCATAAATAACGGAGTGACCGGCCATAGAAAGTAAAAGCGTTCTCGTCGTTGACGACGAAGAGGAGATGCGGTCTGCCTTGAAAGAGGCTCTGAGCAGGGCGGGCCACGCCGTGCTCACCGCGAGGGACGGCGAGGAGGGCTTGCGCATGTTCGAGGAGCGTTCGCCCAACATCGTCATCTCCGACGTGCGTATGCCGCGCATGAACGGGCTTGACCTGCTCCGCGCCGTGCGTGTGAAAAACAGGGAGACGCCGTTCGTCATCATCACCGCCTACGCTTCCGTGGACGACGCGGTGACCGCCATGAAAGACGGCGCCACGGATTATCTGTTAAAACCCTTTTCCGCCGACACGCTCGACGACCTGTTCCACCGCGTCTTCGATAACGGCGAAAGGGTGAAAGCCGCCGTCCGCCCTCGCCCGGCGGAGGAACGCGGCGCAGGCTCTAAACGGGAAATCATCACATCAAACGAGGCCATGACGCGGGTCGTCGAGTTGGCCAGAAAAGTCGCGTCGAGCAAATCCACCGCGCTCATCCACGGGGAGTCTGGCACGGGCAAGGAATTGCTCTCCCGATTCATCCACGAAAACTCGGACAGGGCCAACGGCCCGTTCGTAGCCGTCAACTGCGCGGCTCTGCCGGAGACTCTGCTGGAGTCGGAATTGTTCGGCCACGAAAAAGGCTCGTTCACCGGAGCCATCGCCCGCAAGATGGGCAAGTTCGAGCTTGCGGACAAAGGCACGATACTGCTCGACGAGATCACGGAGATGGACCCGCAACTGCAAGCCAAGCTCCTGCGCGTCCTGCAGGAGGGTGAGATTGACCGTGTCGGCGGGGCGCATCCGACGCCGGTGGATGTGCGCGTGCTCGCCACTACCAACAGGGATATTAAAAAAGCGGTGGCGGAAGGGAAGTTCCGCGAAGACCTTTATTTCCGCCTCAACGTCATCCCGCTCTATCTTCCTCCGCTCCGCGACAGGACGGGCGACATCCCCATTCTCGTCAGCCGGTTCATAGACAAGTTCAACAGGCTGATGGGCAAGTCCGTAACCGGGGTGAACGCCGAAGCGATGGACGCGCTGGCTAAAAACCAGTGGAAAGGCAACGTGCGTGAATTGGAAAACGTGATGGAACGCGCCGTTCTGCTGGCTTCCGGCGAAACGATAACACTCGCCGATCTGATGATGGAGCCTGTAGCGGAAATGGCCGAGGGTGCGAAGGCGACTGTCGGCGACGAGGCGATGGCAGGGCCGGACATGACAGTGGCGGAAATGGAAAGAAAACTTATTCTGCGCACGCTCGACAGGTCCAGCGGCAACAGGACGAAAGCGGCGGAGACGCTCGGCGTTTCCATAAGGACTCTTCGCAACAAACTTAACGAATACAAGATCAGCCATGGGATTGATGTTTAATATGGGCGACCCGGTGGATAGCTCGCTCTTCGCCCCCCTGATAAGGAGAGCTTTGCGTAATCAAACGATTTTCATATTTTGTCATCCTGAGGGAGCCTTGGCGACCGAAGGATCAAATAAAAATAGATTCTTCGCTGGCGCTCAGAATGACAATATTGCGAACGTGATGGATTATGCAAAACTCTCCCTGATACGGGAGGTGGCTCGTACCCGCGCCGGAGGGGTTTCCAGACTCCTTGCCGCCACGATGATGACGGCTCTTGTCGTGATCCCCGCCTCCGCAAACGGTAACACCGTGCGTATAGCGGTGGACAAAGGGTTCAAGGTGTCGGCCTCTTCCAACGCTCCAATGGCCGTCAGGTTCGAGCCGGAAGAATGCCATCAGGGCCTCGACGGCGCGAAACTGATAACGGCGCGGGCGACGCGTGTCGGAATGGATATTAACGGCCACGCCACGGCGTGCCGGACGGTCTTGATGGAATCGCCGGAGCCGATACGGGTAGGCTCCAAGGATTATCCGGGATTGATGATCCTTGCCCGCGACGGTTCCGGGATAACAGCGGTCAACCATGTGGACATGGAAGATTACATAGCCAGCGTCATCTCGTCGGAGATGGGCTCCAACTGGCCGCTGGAGGCTCTCAAGGCCCAGGCCGTGGCCTCGCGCACGTTTGCGATGTACCAGATGGAGAGAAGCCGCGAGGCGCTTTACGATATGGAAAGCACGGTGCGTTCGCAGGTTTACCGTGGACTCTACGAAGGTGACAGGGTGAAAGAGGCGGTTGACTCCACCAGAGGACTTATCGCCGTTTACGACGGAGCGCCTGCGGGGACGTTTTACCACAGCTCTTCCGGTGGTCGCACGGAAAACCCCAGAGAGGTCTGGGGAAGGGAACGCCTCCCCTATCTTGCCAGCAAACCGGCTCTTTTCGAGGAACGCTCGCCGCATTTCAACTGGCGGCTCCGCCTGAGCGCCGGGGAGATAAGGGACAAACTTAAAAAGGCGGGTTTCACCACTGGCTCAGTGATATCCATCGAGCCTGTTTCATTCACATCGTCCGGGCGAGTGGCCAGGCTCCGGCTTGTCCTCGGGCCGAACAAGCGGAAGGTTGAACTGCGGGGCGAATATTTCCGCAAGATAATCGGGGATACGCGCCTGCCGTCCACAAAATTCCGGGTGGCGAAAGATAGCTCCGGCGCATACACATTTATCGGCCAGGGTTACGGCCACGGGGTCGGGATGAGCCAGTGGAGCGCGCGCGGTCTTGCAGATCACGGAAGAGGTTTTGAGGAGATTATTCAGGCTTTCTATCCCGGCGTGACGATAGCCCCGTTCGGCAAACAGCAAAACCTGTGACAGGGGAGTAGCATCCTTGGGGGCGCTCTTTTCGTCATCCTGAGGGAGTCCTGTTTTTGTCATCCTGAAGGAGTCCTCGACTGAAGGATCACTATAAAAAAATTCTTCACCCCATCCAAAATATGAAGATTTTTTCCGGCAAACAACAAAAAATGACTAAAAATCAGACACCCTGATTACAAAAGTTGCCCTATCCTGACTCTCTCCCAAACCTTTAGTTGTTAAAAATCAAGCATGTAAAACCACGCGCTCTAAACGCGTTTGTTGGTATTCAGCTTGCATGTTCATATAAAACAAAGAAGCTTATTATTATTTCCAGTGAAGGTTCCGATAAGTATAGTCAGAAGAGGAACCCACACAAGGAGGCGTGGTCATGGACGGGAAAAGCAGTGACAAGGAATTAAAAGCCTTATCGCACGCGATAATGGAAGCCATAACCAACAACGAGGACGTGATGGCTATGCTTAACGACCTCAAACAGAGAAAAGTAGTGGATTCATCCACGCTTCTTGGATTGGCTTTGCGGATCGGCGAGATTATCGAAATTTCTGGTATGACGTTCAGGCAAGACGAGATCGAAGAGAAACAGACACAGCTCGACACGGACGAGGCGGAGGAAACCGCCCAGCCCACGGCTTACGAAGTGATAGACGGCAGAGAGCTTTCGGCCAAGGAGCTGGCTTTCCAGTCCTGGTCTTCCGACAGGTTCGATGAGCGCGC
Source organism: Nitrospinota bacterium (assembly GCA_015231995.1). GTDB lineage: Bacteria > Nitrospinota_A > UBA7883 > UBA7883 > JACRLM01 > JADGAO01. The sequence goes on from JADGAO010000010.1 coordinate 24,414, forward strand.
GTGGCTCAAAAAAATGGGACTGATCTACTAAAAACGGCGCGGAGCGGGCGACGCGGAATCGCCCGCTCCATACGCTGTCATGTTGGAAATTTCGAAAGGTTGCAAGGCTAACAACGACGGCTGGACGCTCTCAAGCTTGAAAACCGATAACTAAGGTACCCCCCCTCACTTATTCGAGTTCCCCCCAACGCTCAAGGGTGTCCAGCCCTGTCATCTCCATTCCACATTACGGATGAAAACCGCCAGGTTTCTGTCGTCGCCGCTTATGCCAGCCTGTTTCGGGTTCAGCGCGTAATCCGCCTCGAACCAGAAAACTTCGTTGGAGCCGACCGGTTTTTGGGTCGGGATCACGACCTCTCTCCAGGCGCTGTCCTGAAGGACAATCTCGTACCGTTGTCCGCCAGCCCAGACTCTAATTTTCTGAGGTCTTTTATCCAGTCCCGGCAATAACGCCGTCATTCGTATTGCCGCCGTTTTTCCTTTCACACGCGAGACCATCACCGCCCGTTGTGAGGCCCAGCGTCCTTCGATTCCCTCTTCCACGCGTTCCCGGTTGTGAAACCCTACGAAGAATCCGTCATCCATCGGTCTTGATTTGATAAGCCATGCCTGGCGTCCCAGAGCAATCATCGCCACCAACGCAAAAACCGTCAGCGTCTTTTTGCCGGGACGCAAATTTGGAATGCTCGGCGCCGCCCATGCCGTCAAGATGCCCGCGAAAATCCAGAAGAAAATCTCGGTGGAACGGACGTATGAAAGAGTGTTGCCCAGGCCCAGGAAAATCCAGACCGCCAGCGAAATGGCCGGAACCGCCATCAGGGCTTTTCTTTCCCGCGATTCCTCTTTTTTAAAGGCTCGCACGGCGCCAATCGCGCAAAGCGAAAAAATAAGGCCCCATCCGGCCACCCCAAGCAATCCCTCTTCGGCCACTATCTGGAAATATTGGGAGTGCGCGTTTATGGGGACAAGCCCCGCGTTTTCCCGCGCCTTGAACGTGTCGTATAGCGAGTAAAAACTTCCCAATCCGCCGCCCAGCGCAGGCGAGGTTTTCATCATCCGCAAGGAGGCCCGGCTCAAAACCACCCGTGGATCCGAAAGGATCGTCTGTGGGCTGAAACGGCTGAGAATATCGTATCGGGAGGAGAAGAGGGCGCCCATGCCAGCCACGGCGACAAGGGCCACAAGGCCGATGGCCCATCGCGGGATTTTCCTTTTTTCGCCTGACGACCCGATGTACGCCGGTACCGCCAGGATAACGGCTATTGCCAGCGACACCAACCCCGCCCGTTGACCCGCCTGGAACGACATGAAGACCATCAACGCAAGCGCGACGGAATAGAGAGCCTCATAAGACCATCGCCCGCCCGTCTTTATCACGAAGTAAAGGGCCAGCGGTATCGTGAGGGAGAGGTAGTGGACAAGATACTGCTCGTTATAGGCGAAGGCGGTGACGGCGGCGTTGTGGGCGCCCACCATCGAAAGGCTCAGGTAATGCCATCGTTCGGCGTCGAGCGGAACCAGCCTGTAAAACATGAGCAGGCCCAGCACGCACACCCCGCCAGCCATGACGACGATGGCCTGATAAATTTTCTTTATCTCATTATCGTCAAGTTGTTTGAAATGGCTGTGGGCGACGATCATCAGGCAGGCTCCGCTGCCCATGTTCATCAACATTCGCAGGTAGCGCAGAAAAGGGTCGTATGAGCCGACGGCCCAGATAGAGACAGCCTCCCGCCATGAATAGGCCCATAGGTTGCACAGCGACTCCATGGCGTTCAACGGCAGGGCGATTACGGAAACGGCGATTAAAAAAAGAACCGGCCATTTGAGCGGGAACTCGTATTTCCATCGCCCCATCAAAGCCCCGATGGCGCAGATCAGAAGAAGAGAGTAGATAAAAACATCCAGCAACCAGAAGCAGGGCCAGCTTGCCTCCCCCAGGAAAAACGGAAACGTAAGGAGAATGAACGTTATCCCGTTTACGGGGTGGAGTATGGCGACTGCGAAAAAGACCGCGAACAGGGCTACGGCGGAGAGCGTTTCGTTTATCCCAAGGAATGCGGGCAAAACCAGTGTGGCCGCGATGGCCGAGGCTATGACCAGGGGATTGACGACACGGTTCCTCGGCATTATCGGGAATTAACCTCTACTAAGCATCACTCAAACTTTGTCCCCCTTACCAAGGGGGACCGCAACGCAGTTGCGAGGGGGTTTAATTAAACCCCTCCGGCGCGA
>JADGAO010000110.1 GCA_015231995.1 Nitrospinota bacterium
TTCACGGAGTTTACCCTGAGTCTTTAGAAGGGCTACGCTCCGTTCAGAATGACAATGACGATAGATTCTTCACAGAGTTTACCCTGAACCCTGTGAAAGGCTCAGAATGACAAAGCTTCGCTTTGGAATTCACATGGTACTATAGGCTTCCAGGAGGGACTAGATTGTGGAGCCTGATCCCGTAGGTTCGGCGCCTGATGGCCAATCCAAACCATCCACACCTGTCTTCACGCGCCTCTGGCGCTTTCTTATAGGCCCGCCACGAGACCTTAACGACCATTCCCTTTACCGCCGCCTTTCGCTTATTCCGGCGCTGGCGTGGGTTGGATTGGGCGCGGACGGGCTTTCCTCATCGGCCTATGGCCCGGATGAGGCGTTCCGCCAACTTGGAGCGCACAGCTATCTCGCCCTTGGCCTTGCCGTGTTGACCGCCTTTACAGTCTTCGTCATCTCATACGCATACAGCAGGGTTATCGAGCATTTTCCTCATGGCGGCGGGGGATATGTGGTGGCGACAAAGTTCATGGGGCCGCGCGCTGGGCTTGTTTCGGGTTGCGCCCTGATTGTGGACTACGTCATGACCATAACGATATCCATCGCCGCCGCCGGGGACGCGCTTTTCAGCCTTCTTCCGCATCAATGGGCATTGCTGAAACTGCCCATCGAGATCGCTATCGTAATATTCCTCACGATCATCAACCTTCGTGGAATGAGAGAGTCAATCCTGGCCTTGACTCCCATTTTCATCGTTTTCGCATTCACCCACCTGGTTCTCATCGTAGGCGGGGTTTTAATCAAGGCGCCTGTTCTGCCGGAAACTGTCGGCTCGGCCATGAACGGTTTTTCTTCCGGGCTTGAAACTTTGGGATGGGGCGGGATGGCGGCCCTGTTTTTCCGCGCCTATTCCCTGGGCGGCGGCACATATACGGGTATCGAAGCGGTTTCCAACGGACTTTCCATAATGCGGGAGCCTCATGTGGAAAACGGCAAACGGACGATGCTTTATATGGCGGTATCGCTGGCGTTCACGGCCTCCGGGCTTTTGTTATGTTACATGCTCTGGAACATCGCGCCCGTAGAGGGGAAGACCATGAACGCCGTCCTCACCGAGCGGTTTGTCGGGACGGTTCCGATGGGTTGGCTGTTCGTCCTTTTGACCCTTGGGTCGGAGGGCGCGCTTCTTGTGGTGGCGGCGCAAACTGGTTTTGCAGACGGCCCTCGCGTGCTGGCCAACATGGCGGTGGATTCCTGGGCCCCACGCCGTTTCGCCGCCCTGTCCGACCGTCTCACGGCTCAAAACGGCATACTCCTCATGGGGCTTATGTCCGTCGGCGCGATTCTCTATACAGGCGGGAATGTGGGGCTGATCGTGGTAATGTACAGCATCAACGTCTTCGTGACATTTTCGATGACACAGGTATCCATGTGCAGGTTCTGGCTGGGTGAGCGCGCCAATTATCCCGATTGGCGGCGTAAAATATCCATCCATGTCATCGGCCTTATCATGTGCCTGATGATCCTGGCGCTCACCGTTTACGAAAAATTCCTGGATGGCGGCTGGATTACGCTGATAGTCACCGGGACGCTGATATGCCTCTTCATGGTCATCAAGTCGCATTACGGGCGCGTGGCGGCCAAGCTGGCCTCTCTTTATGCCGAACTTCCGCAAACGCCGTTGCAAAAGGGGTGTGTCCCGGTCAATCCCGACCCGTCGCAGAGGATTGCGGGCATCCTTGTTTCGGATTATGGCGGGTTGGGCCTTCACACGTTTCTCAGCGTCTTCCGCGAGTTTCCGGGGCATTTCAAGGGTGTTGTGTTCGTCTCCGTTGGGGTTATTGACTCCAAGGAGTTCAAGGGCGAAAACATGGTCGAGTCGTTGAAGGCTAATGTAGAGAAAAGTCTGAAACAATATCTGGAGTTCGCCTGCGGGCTAAATATCCCCGCTTCATACCGCATGTCCACAGGCACCGATGCGGTTGAAGAGGCCGAAAAACTATGCCTGAGCGTCGCCAGGGACTTCCCGCACGTCACCTTTTTCGCCGGAAAGATACTGTTCGAGAAGGAAAAGTGGTATCAGCAAATCCTGCACAATGAAACGGCTTTCGCCCTGCAAAGGCGGCTACAATGGGCTGGCAAGACCGTTGTCGTGGCTCCGGCGCGGGTGACGTAGGGGGGCATAATCCATCACGTTCGTAATGTTGTCATCCTGGATGCAATGTCATTCTGAACCCTTCACAGGGTTCAGGGTAAACTCCGCATAGTTGTCATTCTGAGCGGAGTAAAGAATCCATCAGAGTTTGTCATTCTGAGCAACGCGAAGAATCTATCAAATAGAATATTCTATTTTACTTTGATCCTTCGGTCGCAGGGCCTCCCTCAGGATGACAAAACAGATTCTTCGGTCGCAGGGCTTCCCTCAGGATGACAAAACAGATTCTTCGGTCGCAGAGCCTCCCTCAGAATGACAATATGCGATGGGCAAGTCCACGCTCGACGGGGTGTTCTTCACCCCGGCGTCCCCTATACGGATGTCAAGGAGTCCGAGGTGAAGACACCCCGGACAGCAACAGTAGATAACGCTCCGGTCAGCGCAAAGGAGAGCGACTTGATTGATGTCGCACAAACGCTTCCCGAAGATTTATAATGCAACTGTATGAAACGAACGCAGGGGGACTGTTATGGATCACAACCTGAAGAACGTTTTTCTTAAACTTCACGGCGAGTATTACCCGTTCAACCTCCTGTCGGAAAAGAGAGCCAGAGAAGCCGCCGAGCAGATGCGGTTCTTCAGTCTCAAAAGAGGCGAGAAACTTTTTCTCGTGACCAGCAAGCCGACAGAGGCTTTGTACGTCATAGATGGAAACGTCGCGGTGTCGGCGGAAGGCGACGATGGGAAAATATTCCTTGCCCCGGAAGACTCCCGCTCCAAACCATTTCTATTAACCTCTGTCGCCCAAATGCCGTGGATAGAGGCGCAGGACGATTCGCTTGTCGGCGTGGCGGATATGGAGACGGTGGAATATTTCATCTACTGGGACGGTCTCGTCAAATCCGTGGACAAATCCGACGAACGCACCCGCAACCTCATGGACAAGATGAGATACTCCCTCGCGTTCCGGCGTCTTCCTGCGGAAAACGTGGAGAAAGCCTTCCACAAAATGCGCGAGATACATGTGCGGATGGGCGACGAGATTTTTCAGCAGGGCGATCCCGGCGACACCTTCTATATTATAGCTTCGGGAAGGGCGGAGGTCTGGCGCAGGGAATTGGCGGAATCGGCGCCGAAAAAGATAGCGGAGATAGGGGAGGGGAGGACGTTCGGGGAGGAAGCTCTTGTAACCGGTGAAACCCGCAACGCGACCATACGCATAGCCCAGGACGGAGTCCTGCTGGCTCTCGACAAAAAAGATTTCGAGGAGCTTTATTCGGAAAGAATGGTTAAATGGGCCACCGCCGAGGAGGCCAAAGCCATGCTCGACAGCGGGCGCAAGATATTGGATGTGCGCTATCCAGAGGAATTCGCCGATTCGCGTATTCCCGGCTCGTCGTCATATCCGCTCAGCACCCTTCGTATGACGATTGTGGGGCTGGATCACGCCCGTAAATACATCACTGTCTGCGCTGATGGGAAACGAAGCGCGTTAGCGGCTCTTTTGCTTAACCAGCGAGGGTTCGACGCAGTCGCTCTAAAGGATGGATTAAAACAATGGCCCTACGCGCTTGAGTCTTAGTCCAAAATAGCCCATAATACGCGAAGTGTGTGTGGCGCCATCAAAGTCATGCTCATGACTTATGGCATATCGCCAGGCCGGAGGGATGGTATCCTTTCTCCTCATCCCGTTTAACGGGAAGGGCGGGCGTTGCAGGTTGATTATAACTGGCTAGCAAAACCCCTTGATTGTTTGCATCCTTCCCGTATATCTATTTGTTTGGTAGGGGCGACCCGGTGGGTCGCCCAGATTTTAGAAAGGGCGACCCGCCGGGTCGCCCCTACATGTGTTATTTGAAGCCGGATTGTCACTGTTGTTGGAGAATTCATGAAAGCAAGCGATAAAGAATCGGTTTTTCTGGGCCTGGACATAGGCTCGGTTTCAGTCAAAGGCGCCGTCATCGGGCCTGATAACAGGATTATCGAGACTTTTTATAAACGAACCCACGGTCAACCGATTCAAACGGTGATTTCCGTATTGTCCGATCTTGTTTCCACGGCCAACGGCTCGACTATCGCCTGTCTGGGCGTGACAGGCACCGCAGGGGAGCTTATCGCCTCCCTTACCGGGGGTCTGTTCACCAACGAAGTTATCGCGCAGGCCAAAGCCGTTACGGTGATGTATCCGCATGTGCGGACGTTGATAGAGATGGGCGGGGAAGACTCCAAACTTCTCATGTTCAAGGAAGAGAACGGGGCGACGGTTCTTGAGGATTTCTCGATGAACAACCTGTGCGCCGCCGGGACGGGCAGTTTTCTCGACCAGCAGGCAAACAGGATGGGCTACAGCATCGCCGAGGAATTTGGCAGGATGGCGCTTAAATCCAAACATCCCCCACGGATTGCGGGGCGGTGTTCGGTGTTCGCCAAGTCGGACATGATCCACCTCCAGCAGGTCGGAACGCCCGATTACGAGATAATCGCGGGATTGTGTTACGCGGTCGCCCGCTCCTTCAAGGGCAACGTGGGACGAGGGAAGGATTTCAAGAAGCCCGTCGCTTTCTTCGGCGGCGTGGCGGCCAACGAGGGTGTTGTCAAGGCCATGGCCGACGAACTGGAGATGGGGATTGAAGACCTTTTTATCCCCAAGGAACACGCCATTACCGGAGCTATCGGCTCGGCCCTTGTTGCGAGGGAGAGCGTGACGAGCTATACATTCCCCGGTCTTGACGCCCTTAGCAACTATCAAGGCTCCAAGACCTCCATCCGTGGCTCGATGACTCCGTTGACCGGCGAGAAAAACGACGAGAGCTATGTAACCGGCATCCGCAAAATAGAAGCGGACAGGAAGACTTCCTGCTACATCGGTATAGATATCGGCTCCCTTTCCACCAACGTCGTGGCCATTGATGAAAACCTCAACGTCATCGCCCGTCGTTACCTTCGCACGCAGAGCAGGCCGATACAGGCCGTCACGCGGGGTCTGCTGGAGATAGGCGAGGAGTTGGGAGATAAGGTCAACGTGCTGGGCGTGGGGACGACAGGTTCCGGCAGGTACATGATAGGCGACTTCGTTGGAGCCGACATCGTGCGTAACGAGATAACCGCGCAGGCCACGGCGGCTATCCATTTCGTGCCCGACGTTGACACGATATTCGAGATAGGCGGGCAGGACAGCAAATATGTGGCCGTAGAGAGCGGTGCGGTGGTGGATTTTGAGATGAACAAGGTCTGCGCGGCCGGCACAGGGTCGTTCATCGAGGAGCAGGCGGAGAAGCTGGATTTGAACATCGAAAAGGAGTTCGCCAACACTGCGTTCAAAGCTCAGGCTCCCGGCAAGTTCGGCGACAGATGCACAGTGTTCATGGAGACTGACCTGGTCTCCAACCAGCAAAAAGGAATGGGCAAGGAAGACCTTGCGGCCGGTCTCGCCTATTCCATCGTATCCAACTACCTCAACAGAGTCGTGGGCGACAGGCGGATAGGTAACAAAGTCCTTTTCCAGGGCGGCGTGGCGTGGAACAAGGCGGTCATAGCCGCATTCGAGAGTGTCACCGGGAAGAAGATAACCGTGCCGCCGCATCACGACGTGACCGGCGCGATAGGCTCGGCGATAATCGCGCGCAAATGGCATGAAAAGGCGGGGCATGACGCTCCGTCGCGTTTCAAGGGTTTCGACCTGCGGGAGCGTAAATACAAGGTTACGGCGTTCGAATGCAAGGCGTGCGAGAACGTGTGCAACGTGAGCCGTGTGAAGTTCGAAGGGGAGAGCGCGCATCATTACGGGGCGCGTTGCGAACTGTTCGAAGGAGATAAAAAGAAGAAGAAAGAGATATCCCTGCCCGACCTTTTCTCGGAGAGGGACGAGATGGTGTTCGGCCACTATCTCCATCAGAAAAAACTGGAAAAAGAACCGGGCAAACCCGTCATCGGCATTCCCCGAAGCCTGTACACTTACGAACATTTCCCGTTCTGGCGGACGTTCTGGGAAACGATGGGGTTCAAGATAGTCCTGTCGGGCAAGACCAACCAGACGGTCATACGCAACTCCATGCAGAGCGTAAAGGCGGAGACCTGTTTCCCTGTAAAGATCGTTCATGGCCATGTGACGGACTTGATAGAAAGAGGGGCGGATTATGTCTTCCTTCCCTCCACAATCACAGTGAACGTCAAACAGCACGGCTTTAACAACAGCCATACATGTCCGATGGTGCAGGCCATGCCGTACATCATCAAATCGGCGATGGACCTCTCCCAGCACGAGGTGGAGTTGCTGGAGCCGTCCGTGCATTTTCAGCGCGGCATCAACTTCGTGGCCAAGGAGCTTACGCAATATTTCAAGCCCCGGCTCAACCTGCCGTTTAAAAAAGTCAGGGAGGCGGTGGAGGCCGCCCATAAAGCGCAGGAGGATTTTACCGCCTCGATAAAGAAACGTGGCGAAGAGGTCATCGCGCAGTTGAGGGCCAGAGGCGAGCGGCCCGTGCTGATTATAAGCAGGGCTTATAACGGTTGCGACTCCGGCATCAACATGGACCTTCCGAGGAAACTCAAGGATATGGGGAAAGTAGCCATACCGATGGATTTCCTGAACCTGCCGGAAGATAAAGTGGCGCAGACTAATCCCGACATGTACTGGCGCTCCGGCCAGAAGATGATGGCCGCCGCCAATGCGGTGAGAAACGATCCCGGACTCGACGCCATTTACCTTACGAATTTTAAATGTGGGCCGGACTCGTTTATCCAGTACCACCTGCGCGAGATGCTCGGCGGCAAGCCCTGCCTGACGCTGGAGATAGACGAGCATTCCGCCGACGCAGGCGCCATAACGCGGTGCGAGGCTTTCTTCGACAGTCTGGAAAACGTGGACGCCGTCAAGTTCGCCATAGCGACCGACAAGCCATTCCATCCACCCGTTAACGGCGATGGAATTCACGAGGCTGAAACTATGGAATGCGGCGCGCCGACCGAAGTTCAGGATGCGAGGGAGAGGATTTTGTACCTTCCCTACATGTGCGACCACGGATACATCATGGCCGCCGCTCTTCGCAATTCCGGGTTCAAGGCGGAAGTTTTGCCGATGTCCGATCAGGAGTCGCTCGACATCGGGCTTAAACATTCGTCCGGGAAGGAGTGTATCCCCTTCGCTATCACCACGGGCGACATGATAAAAAAGACGAGAGAGCAGGGTTTTGATCCCGGCAAATCGGCGTTTTTCATGCCCACCACCAATGGCCCGTGCCGGTTCGGCCAGTATCAGAGCGTTCAGAAACTGTTCCTGAGAGATCAGGGAATGGCCGACACCCCGATTATGTCCCCGGACTCCGACAACGGATACAAGGAAGGCGAAGGGCTGGGGATGAAGTTCCGCCGGACGGCGTGGCGTGGCGTGGTGTTGGTGGATATACTGCAGAAGCTCCTGCACGAGACACGCCCCTATGAAGTGAACAAAGGACAGACCGATAAGGTTTACAGGGAATGTCTCGACAAAACCGTGGAGCTTGCCGAGCGCGACAGTTCGCTTCTTTTCGGTTACGCCAGCCAGATACGCGACAAGTTCCGCGCCATACCCAAAAAAGGCGACCGAAGGCCGATTATAGGCGTGATCGGCGAGATTTATATGCGGAGCCACAGCTTCGGAAACAGGGATATTATAAGGAAGATAGAGGCCCTCGGCGGCGAGGCCTGGCTTGCCCCGATAGGCGAGTGGATACTCTATTGCACCAACAGACACATAGCCAACTCGTGGAAAGATAAAAAATATCTTGACCTGCTGAAAGGATATATGCAGGATAAGATTCAGAAGATGGATGAGCGGCGGTTGTACGAACCGTTCCACGACACGCTCGTGAACGGTGAGGATGCAGTGACCGCCCAGATACTCAAGAACGCGGCTCCGTATATGAGCGATACGTTCGAAGGAGAGGCTATCTTGAGTATTGGTAAAGCAGTGGAGTTTGCCGAAAGAGGGTTGTCTGGCGTCATAAACATAATGCCTTTTTCATGTATGCCTGGAACGATCGTCGCGGCGCTTTCCCGGAAAGTGCGTGAAGACCTTAACAACATTCCATGGCTTAACCTGGATTATGACGGAGTGGAAGACTCAGGCTCGCAGACCCGTATTGAGGCGTTTATGTATCAGGCAGAGCAATACCGTGTTCAGACATCAGGTTCAACCGTTTAAGCACTTTTATTTGGAGAAGAGTCAATGGCTTTGATTATCAATGAGGAATGCGTTAACTGTGGCGTTTGTGAACCCGAATGCCCAAACGAGGCGATTTCAGAGGGTGAGGACATATATGTCATCAACCCCGCCAAGTGTACAGAGTGCGTCGGGGCTTACGACGACCCTCAGTGCGTTGACGTATGTCCGGTGGACTGCATAGTCCCGGACCCGGATCACCATGAGTCGCCCGAAGAGCTCAAAGCGAAATACGAGCAACTTCACGGCAAATAATCTAGCGATCTGGCTGGCTACGGCTCCATCCGTCCGGGTGGGGCCGTGGCTGGTTCGCCCTTCGCCGGATTGTTGTCAAGTCCTGCCCGCCAATGTCCGATAAATTGTCAGGAAGGATGGCGGAAATGGATATATCGTTAATTGACCCTCTCTTAAAGTTAGTCATAACTCTGGAATTCGCTTACCTTGCCGTGGCTGGGCTTACAGTCGCCGTTCACCTGGTTATGATGGACGCCCAAATACGACATACATCCATGAAACAGCACGAAATGATCCGGGCGGTAAAAGAAGGTTTGGAAGCTCGAATAGCCGAAAAGGAACAGAAAAAGCTAAACTTGCTGAAATCTATTATGGAATCCGCGTAGTTGGTTGTTGAAAAAACCCTCGGCTCTTAACCTTGGCATGGAGACTTTTGCATAAGCGTGTAATAGAAGCTCGGCGGGGTGTTCTTCGCCCCGTCGCCCCGCTTATCAAAGAAACTGCATTAGGAATCCGAGGTAAAGAACACCTTGGACAGCAAATAGTATAGTCATTCTGAGCGCCAGCATTGTCATTCTGAACGAAGCGTAGCGAAGTGAAGAATCTATCTAAAGAACAATTTGTTCACCTCAGGATGACAATGGTCGTTCTTCGAAGGATATGAAACGATGCTTGAGGTTGATCGTGAAACGCTTAATAATCTTTATTAAATGAAACCTGTTACTGTATTGATAATCTTGCTGTTATTATTAACGGCCATTCCAATCCCTTCCTTTGCCGAAACAGTCCGTATTATCGGCCCCACACCAATACCTCAAGTTAACGTGGAGGTTGCGGATACCCCTTCGAAGGCCGAACGCGGGCTTATGTTTCGCAAGAAACTGGATGACGGAACAGGGATGTGGTTTATTTTCAGCGACGACGCCGAGCGGGTGTTCTGGATGAAAAACGTCTCATTTCCGTTGGATATGATATTTATAGATAAAAATTTCTCGATACGCAGAATAGTTAAGATGGTTCCCCCTTGTATCCAGGAGCCATGTCCGCGATACTACTCGGAGGCGCCGGTTCGCTATGTGCTGGAAGTTCCGGGCGGATACTGCGAAAGGAAAGGCGTGAAAAAAGGGCAGAAAGTGGAGTACGTGAAATGAAGTTTGCCGCAGTTGTAATGGTTATGCTCATGTTAGGATCGTGCGCCACGGCTTCTATCAATCTGGACGAACCTACCGCGATAACCTCCGATAAGGTCTCCCGCATCAAAAAGAACGTCACCACAAGGGAAGAGCTTAAGACGATGTTCGGGGAGCCGGAGGTAAAAATCCCGTTTCCAGAGGGATCTGCATATTTTTATAAAGACTCCAGCCTTCGCTCGATTTGGGCGCGGTTCAACGAAGATTGGACCGTGACCGATTTTGAGGTGTCTCAATAATCAAGACCTTTAACCTTACCCCTCCTTACTAAGGAGGCCTTTGCATACCAAGCAATTTCCATATTTTGTCATCCTGAGGGAGTCTGGCGACCGAAGGATCAAATAAAAACAGATTCTTCGCTGGCGCTCAGAATGAC
>JADGAO010000111.1 GCA_015231995.1 Nitrospinota bacterium
ATAACCCCGCCGGTCTGCGCCACAGCAGAGTTGCTGAAAAGCTCCGAACCAACAGCTCCCGCCGTTTCGTCGTAGAACCCCACGTTGATGAGAACCGCCGGGGTTCCCCCAGTGTCCAGCTTGTCCGAGATGATCTTCGCGTTCTTCACCACGCCCAGGGCGGGGAGTTTTAGGAAACGGATAACGTCGTTGACCGCTGGCAGGGATGAAGCCTTGAACTCGAAGGTCTCCTCAACCGTCGTGTCGCAGAATTCGTCCGGCGTTATGGCCGGAAACAGATATGAAGCTTTCGCGCATTCGTAGTTCGCCATTGTCTTTCTCCTCGCTCAGTAAGGCCGTTTGCAGGCCACGTCCAGGCACATCACTCCGAAATCCTGCCCGTCCGCCGGACTGCCAGATTTTGAAAACCGCGTCTTCTTCAAACCGAATACGGAATAAGTGCCCACCGCCCGTTTGAACCCGTGATCCGACAATTCCTCCGTCCAGTTGATTCGCGCCGCGCTCTCTTTGGCTCCGGCGTTGGACGATCCGTTCAGACTGCCAAACCCGATCACCGCCGCCTGCGCCCCAAGGAAGAGGCATCGTTCCGCCAAGACCGCGCCCGACGCGCCATAATCGTTGAACCGGATAACTCCCGGATGTTTGTAGAGGATGACGTTGTTGTATATCCCGATATACCCTTCGTTCTGGAATATGGGAGCCTTCCTTCCCTCGGCTGTGATTAAGGCGAGTTGGATGTCTTTCCAGTCCTTGTTGGTCGTGGATTGCTGAAGCCAGTAGGCGCTCCACGGGGACATGATGAGGATGTAATGTTTGCGCCCCTCGATCTCGAAGGTCTGCAATTGCTGAACCTGTATGGACGGGGTATCCGCCATCATCATCTCCGCCTTGGAGACGAGCCTGTCTATCATCTCCAGCGAGATTGTGTCCGTGGCCTCCACCCCGGTCTTGTCTATGGCGAGTTGGTTGGCGAACATCAGGTGGTTCGTGTCCGGAGACTGCAACGGATTGTTGGCGAACCCGCCGGTTGGAGCTATCGGGTCGGATGGATTGGCCTTCCCGAAATCCAGCGGGAAATGATAGTTGGCGTTAATCCCCCTCGCGCCGGACAGGTACATGAAGAAAAGCTGATCCATCACCCGCGCCCACCATTGCCCTTCGAGGATTTTGGCCTTCTCCCGCAAATCCCAGAGCATGTACTGGTCTTCCACCAGCGTTCCGGTGTTTGTGCCGCCACGCATGATGTGGATGAAAAGCTGGTCTTTGAGAAAATCCATCTTTTCTTCCCTGCCCGACAGCGTGTCGTAGTGCATCACCGGGGTCATCTGTTTCTGGCCAAGAAGCGAAAAGGATAGCGACGCACCTTTCTGTTTCTCGAAATTGGTGAGTATCTGGATCGGCTTTAGCGCCATCTCGCCTTTGCCGACCAGATTGCCCATGAAAAAGGATTTTTGCGTCGCCTGGATGAACAGCTCCTGCTGGTAAAGCTTGATGGCCTGCTCGTCCGCCGCAGTGATAATTGTCTGCGCCATGTGAAAGACACCCTCCAAAAGTTGAAAAACCGTTGAAGGCCCGTGTCCTACGGCGCCCTGCTGATTGAACCGCTAACTATCCGTTGTATGCCCAGGATCGCTCACCCGCACCGAGCGCGGAGCTCGAACCACAAGAATCATGCAACCCTTCCGTTTCTTCCCAGTGATGGTTATTTTTCCGTTGCCCTCAAGCTCGAAGGTCTCGCCATCCGATAACCGGATAACTTTCGCGCTCGCGTCATCCACGACAGGTTCCGTCATCTCAACCCCATCGCCTGCCGTTTCATCCTGTCCCATTTCATCCTTCCTTCCGGAGTGGATACCATGCCGAACGCCTGATTCTCCTGATCGTCATACGATTGCCGGAGATACGCCGATATACCGGAATCGTTTCCAGCGTCCGACGGAGCGGCGGACGGCACGTTGGCAAGGCTCATCGGCGGAGCCGCAGGAGCCGGACGAGCCGGAGGCGGGGTCGAAGGGTTAACCGGCTGGCCGCCTTCACCCTTCAGCGTTGGTTGCGGGTTGATCTTTGTGGTTATCTCCGCCGCCCGTTTCACCGCTTCCATCTCCGGATATCCCGCTTTGATAAAATCGTCCCGTAAATCTATGTAGCCGTTGTAAACAGCCTGATCGAACTTCTCCGCTCCGGCCTGCATGTACGGGGCGGACTGAAAAAACTCCCGTTCCGCCATGTACGCCCGGCTCAACGACTGCTCCGCGTAGAGGTTGTTTAAAGCCTCCGCTTTGGCCGATTCCCGCAGATGGTTGTTGATCTCCACCCGTTTGGCCGCCGCCTTGTCGTAATCCCCATCGGCGACTAAATCCATGTACTCTTTCTCCGCGCCAGCCATGTCGAACGGGGGAAGGGATGGAGTTTCAGCCGGTTCACGTTCCGTTTCTCCACGGCCACGGGTGGCCATGTACATCATCCCTTCAAGCCGGTGTTTGTCAGCTTCCGCCTTCTGCAAGCGTTCCCTTAACTCACGCTCCGTTTCCGATGGAACGGGGGCGGGTTCAGGAACCGGGGAAGCGGGGGTTTCAGGCGTAACCGATCCCGCGTCTCCAGATTCCGCGTCCTCTCCAGGAGCGGTTTCACTCCCCGGTTGTCCGGCCTTGATAGCGTTTATGGCGTTGACCTCGTGATCCAGAAAAGGATGCTGATCCGCCGGGGATGTTTGCGCCGGAACCGCTGGGGCGGAATTGGCCGTTGTATCGTTCGTCTGATCGTTCATCTTTTAAAACCCTCCGTGTTAAATCCTTCAAATCGGCAGTGGCGAATGACCTGCCCGCATACCAGCTTCCGTTTCCGCTCCGGATTCGATGATGTCCGCCAGCCGTCCGGCCTGTGGAGACATCAATAACTGGCCTCCAACATTCATCGCATCCCCGCTGGCTCTCACCGAATCGCCTTTGGCCTGTATCCTCAACCGGTTCGCCTCCGCGAGTTTCTTCTCTATGTCCGCCCTCAAACTCTCCGCCTCAAGCCGGGCCGATTCCTGTTTCGCCGGATCGTCCCCGCTCATGCTGGCGATAACCTCCCGATACCGTTTGAGAAGATCGTCTTTGCCCGGTATGTCGCTGATCTGGATCAGGATGTCGAAGAACCGGAACGACACGTCCGGCGGCATGGCCTTGACAACTTCCGCCATCTGCTCGTACTGCATCTGTTTGAACGTGGCGTGTTGCGGGGTCTCGGTTATAACCACGTCCGCCCTTGTCTTTGTGATGTCATTTTGCCATTCCCATCCGCCGGTTTCGGGATTCACGGAAGGTTTATTGATCTCGATCCACCTGGCGCCTTTCTCGCCAGCGACCCGGACAACCTGCGGCTTCGTGAAATACTGCTCTATCAGGCTCAACTTCTTCTCCTGATGTTTCCACACCGCCAGCGACAGGTTCTCGAACAGGTACGCCGTCGTGAGCGATCCCTGTTGTTGTTTGGCCAGTATCGCCTTGCCGCTCACCGCCGACGTGTCCCGTCCAAGGTTTTCGTCGGTAACGCCGCTCGCCCTCATCATGAAATCCCGCGAGCTTTGAGCCAGCGACACATAGTCCCCGGCCAGTCCCCGATCCGTAACCCGGCGAACCTTCCCTTCGGTCAGGGCGTTCTTGCTCCATATGAGAACACCGTTCGGGCTGGAGGCCGCTTTGGTGTTGTGGTGAAGGGCGTTGGGAATAGAGGCGGGCAATGCGTCCTCCTCCATCTCTATCTGGTTCGTCCCCATGATGAACAACGCCTGCAAATAAAACCGGTTCGTGTAATCCTGGGCTGATCGCAACTTGCGCGGTATCCCGTAACATGCGCCGTCCTTGTCCCGGACGTTCGCCCATATCGGAGTGAATGGAAACTTATTGTGACGGTACGGAGACCTTACATCCGAAAGGACAACCGTTTTTGAAATTATCGCCACCCGCGTTTCGTAATGGATGGAGTCGTAAAGCGAAGACGTGTCCTGATTGGCGTATTCGGACATGGCCGAATCCTGGCCGTTGAACGCCATGCCCCTGAACGGCCCCGACAGAAACCGTTTTCCCCTGGTGAAAGCCCTGTACCAGCACTCGAACAGCCAGACAATTTTCCGTTTATTTTGCGCGTGCATAGCCGACGAAGATTCAAAAGGCGTGGACGCGAAACCTTCCGCGTTCACCGTGAAGACGTGGGATGGGGCTGATTTGACGCTCTCCAGAAACTCTTCAATCGTTTCATGCGTCGTCGCGTCTTTTTCAAGGGTTTCCGCCTTGTCTGGAAACAGAACCTTCGCCAAGTCCAGTTCCACCGGTTTCACACGGAATATGAACCGTCCGTCCTCGTCGAGGTTGCGGGCGTTAAGATGGTCGTAGATGATGTTGCGCCAGCTTTCCACGTTGTCGTATACCGGCTGGTCTTCCTCGTCGCCCCGGACTCCGCATTCCAGCCAGCCCACGCCGACGTTGACCGCCGATGTGAACCCCTTGTTTTTCACGAAATGAAACCGCGTGTCATCATCCACGAATTTCATCAGGTCGCCTTTTATCTCCGCGTCCTGCCAGTTTCCCTCTTGCCGTGGCAATACGCGGTAATCAACCTTGTTCTGCGCCGCCACGCCCGCGAGCCAGTCGCAGAACAAACCGATCTCGTTCATGCAGACCGGCGATTTGCCGTTCAGCTTTTTCACTTCGTCGTCCGACCACTGAACCCCGTCCCGGTAATCGGCGTCCACGGCCTGTTCTTTCCGGTTCTGGGACAGCGCATCGTATGAATGCCAGAACCAGTCCATGAGTTTCTTGTGAAGTTTTTCCAGCCGCTCATCTTTCGGCTCGGCGTTCACATGCCCCGTCCGATCCTGTTCCGGTCGTACAACCGGAACGGAATCATCGTTCGACCAGGCCGTTTCCATCGCGCCAGCCATTAGCCGGTCTTCCAGTGATAGGAGCCTTCGACTTTCGCCAATTGCTCCGTGAGATCGCCGTTCACCGCCGATACAGCGTCAAGCTCCGCGAATGTCAGGACAGCCGCGTCATACCCGTCCGGAGACCGCCCGCCGGGAACCCGTTTCCCGTATTCCTTCTTGCTTTCGATCTTCAACCGGTTCGATACGTCCGCCCCATAACCAAACGCCAGCAAATCCGTGGCGAACTCGTCCGAATCGGGTATCTGTACGCCAAGCGGGTCTTTCATCCATTCGAGTAACCGCGCCGCCATCTCCGCCCGTTTGTTGTGATAGCGTTCCTTGTCTATCCCGTCCGTCGTGGCGCTGTTCACGCCGACGGCCACGTTTCCCAATCCGCGATGGTAAAGAATGTCGCAGATGGTGGAGCCGATCCCGATGGAGTCCACGAACACCCTGTATGGGTTGTGTTTCGTTATCAGGTTGTGGATGAGGTTCGCCACTTCCACGCCGTCCTTGCCCTGATGGTAGTCAACCCGGCTCATACAGCGGCCACGCCGGAACACAACCGCCGTCCTGTCCCCATCCCGCGACACCGCTGGATCAACCCCGATCACAAGCGGCGGGACATATTTGGCTGGATCGAATTCCACCAGCGTTTTTCGCGCTTTCATCACAAGAGCCGGGGGAATGAACGATTCGTGGCCGGTGGTCTGAAACGCTTCCGTCGCAGTGGCGGGGTATTCCTGCATGAACCGTTCGATTTTCCCGTTGAAATCGTCCCGTATCTTGTTCCGTCGCCATACCACCTGTTCCAGCGTCAACCCGAATAGCTGAATCAGGTCTTTCTCCTCCGCTGTTGGAGCGAACCCCTGCGGAACCGGCGAGGCGTACTCTCCCATCCAAAACCACGGGATGAAGATAAAGATGAACTCGCTTTGACCCGATTCCGCTTTCTGGCAGAGCGGATAGAAAACCGGATCTAACCCGTTGGCCGTGGACTCGTAAACTATCTCCGTTCCCTCATCACCGACTGCCTGCAACAACCCTTCCTGGATGTTCATGGCGTTGGGTGAATGCGCCACTTCCGACCAGTGCAGGTACTGGACGGTCTGGCTTCTACCCGTTGTCTTGTTTCCCGCCGTGCCGACTTTGTACCCAGACCGAAGCCTGTCGAAGAAAAGTTCTTTCTCGCTCGCTTTCCCCGCGAGCGGTCTTAAATCCGGGTGGCATCGCTCATGGAAAAGGTCAACCATCTCGAAGATGTTCTTCGTCGCCTCTTCCTGATGGGTGAGGATGAACGTCCGCACACCTTCGTTGAATATGGTCTTGTGATAGAACCGGCCTTCGATGTAGGTGGAGATGCCTTCCTGTCTCGCTTTGAGGATTACCGCCCGAACTTTGCCGGTCTCGCGCCTTTGCTTCTCCAAAGTCTCATGGACATGCCGCTGGGCGCGGTTCAACTCGAACGGCACAATACCGCGATTCTTTGTCCGAATCTTCAGGATATGCCTGGCGAACCACGGGAAATCCGTCATCGCCCGCATCCGGACGCTCTTCCTTATCTCCACGATCTCAGGCGGCATCGGACAGAGCCTCCTTAGCCCAGCGGACAAATTCCTCGTGTCCATCGTCGGATTTGGGATCGTTCAGCCCCTTGATGAGACGGTATTTTTCAATCGCAACGCCAGCCGCGTCCGCTATCGTCTTGGCCTCTTTCGGATCAAGGCCGCCAGTCTCTGTTTTCGCCCTGACCTGCCGGTTCAAGTCTTTCACGATAAGCGCGTAAAGCTCCGCCCCGGCCTCCATCACCTCGATGTCGGTCATGGCCGAAGTTCGGATAAGTTCGGAGACCGAACTTCCCTCCGAACTTTTACCGGAAACGCCCGCAAGATGGCTTTTCACCATCTCGCGTTTCACTCCTGATGCGTCCCGAACCCAGCCTTTCTGCCTGGCTTTCTTGCGGATGGCGGTATCCGTCACGCCGTGGCGTCTCCCGATCTCCATGATCGAAATCTCCCCGGCGCGGTATTCCGCCTCTATCTCAAGCCAGTTGGCTTTGCGGCCAGTGGCGCGGCCACTGCGATCTTGCGCTACCGCGCAATGATCCAAAAGAACGCCCTTGTTCATTCGACAGCGGTAGCCGAACTCGCACGCCTCGCAGGCGCGCCCTTGCTCCATTTGCCCCTGTTGTTCACCGACACCAGAAGGTTGATGACCTTCCGCGCAATGGGAACGATCTTGTCCACCTGAACGCCGGGCAGAAGGTTCGCCGTCGTCACCGCCGTCAACGTAGCGTCCACGGCGATCTTCAGCTTTTCCTCGCCGCTCTTGGCGGAGGTGAACTCCTCCACCCGGTCAATGATCTCCGGCGTTATCGCCATCAACGTCATGAATATACCTGCCTGCATTATTCGATCCTCCTGTTAGTAATCAAGGCTCTTGTCCACGGAGACGCGCCGTCCCGTGTTGTCGTAAACAGTGATTTTGTGCGTTCCTATTTTTGAGGGTTGATAGTCCGCGTAATCCCCGTACAACATCGGCGATTCGTATAACAGTCCGTCCGGCTCGCGTATTTCAACCCCGTAATAGACGTTCGGCAGACTGTTCCTCAACGTGTCCGTCCAGCGAATAAGCCAGGTGAGCGGGGTTGTCGTTGTAATCTGCCCCGTTACAGGATCGGTGGCGGTTATGGGCGGGATCGTATCCACGGCAACGGTCATCGTATCGCCCGACACGTTGCTTCCCGTCCCTGCGCTCGATCCCGATCCCGACACAACCGTTGTCTGCTGGCTGTTGTTGTCGGAGCTTCTGTTATCGGAGTATTGAACCAACCCGCAGGCAGAAAGCGCGAAACATGCGGCGGCGATAATGATGGTTTTCATTTTCCCGCCTCCTTCAGAATCTCCGCGATACTCTGCGCGTCCTCCACGTTGGTTATCGTGACGTAATGGTGAACCTCCACCGTGGAGCCGGAACCAAGCTTGACGTTGGCTCCACGCGCTCCGGCGGCGCACGACGCGAGCGATACCGACAAAACCAGCAGAAGGCTAATCCGTTTCATTTATCTCTCCCGGCTCAAACGCCAAAATCTTTTCGATGAATTGCGATTCCCCTATTTGCTCCGGCGTGGTGATGGGATCGTTCACGTCCGCCCGCAAATCCCGTCCACCAGCCGTGTATCCCCTCGAAACGAACCCCGAACAGATGAAAGCGTCCGAATCCTTAATCCTGGGGGAGTTAATCAGGCCGCTCACCTTGAACGCCTCGTGCGCCCATATCCCCACAAGGTTCAAAAATGCGTATGGCTTGCCAAGGTTGGCGAACGCGAACCGGAACAGCGCGTCGCTGTCGAATGGAATCCCCGGTTTTAAGCGGTAAACGTCCACACGGGTGTAGTCGCCCTGTCTTAACGTGAGCGACAGCGGCTGATACCGGACTCCCGATCCAACCGCGCCAAGCGACATGATCCGCCCATACCTCGATTCGGCCAGTTCCACATGGGAATATTCCGAATTGGTTACACGCTCGATGGCGTTGGATACGAATCCATCGCCGGAGAAGAGCAGGATGTCTGCCTCCCTGATAAGAGGTCTGGCTTCCCTGTAAACGATCATGCCCATTCCCCTGCGTTAAACTCACCGGTGAGAAACAAAACCGCTTCGGCCATCCGGCGTTTCAGCAGTCCGTTCACCGGCTCAAGCTTCCCAGTCTTCGGGTTCTTCGCCTTGCAGAACTTCATGAAATAAACAGCCGCCCTGGTGAAGTCTCCGGCTATGGCCATTCGGAGCGCCGAGGATTTAGCAACCCGGTCAACACCGATGTTGAATGCGAGACATGTCAGGGCGGATTCCATATCCGCTGTAACACCATCGGAGCCGGAGGTTATCTCCAGAACCGCCTTCTCATGTTCCGCGATGTCCACGGCCAGCAAAGCTTCGGCTTCCTTTCTCGTTATTGGTTTGTCGCTTTCGCCGGGTTTGAGAAGATGTCCGTAGCCGATGGTCTTGTTCCCAGCCACGTCCAGATAAGTTTCAAGCCGCAACCCTTCAAAAAACCGGATAAGCTCAACGCCCGCTGGTGTCATCGCCGCGAAAGCCTCCCGTCTTCTTTTGTAGAACGTCCTTTAAAATGCCCAACCCCTTGGTCTCCATCAGCTCCCAAGTGGCGTCGGCGGTGGCGCCAATCACGCCCGACGAGAAAATCGCCAGATAGTCGTTGACAGGGATGTTCAGCCCCCGGATGAGCATGTAAAGCAACATCGCCACGAACCCGCCCATGCTTACCCGCAGAAGGAACGACGCAAGCCGGAACTCGCGCCCGTCTCTCAACCGGCGTATGTACGTGATGGAAGCGGCGATAGCGCCGAACACCGCCATCAGCCCGACAACGATGAATGAGCCGAATATCCTCGAAATGTCCTCGTTCAACTTTCCATTCCCTCGTCTTCGTCAAACGCTTAAGAGCGATCCGCGCCCTTTAACTCCATTGTGAAGACCGGGAACCTGAAAGTCGTGGAGGCCGTGGGAGGTTATGGGAGGTGGGGGATAAAAGCGGTATGCCCAATAATCACGCCTAATTGTTGACTTCGCCTTTTGATGCGGTTTACAATTAACCTAGATATAAGGATATTTGTAAACCGAAAGCAGAGGATGGAAAAAGCCATGATGGGGGAACGGCTGAAACTGGCGCGTAAACGAAAGGGGATGTCTCTTCGAGCGTTATCGGATAACCTGAAAGACGTTGTTTCCGCTCAGGCCATTGGCAAATACGAACGCGATGAGATGACCCCATCCTCGAAGGTTCTCATCGGATTGTCGAAAGCCCTTGATGTCCCAATCGGGTTTCTCATGGTGCCGATGGACATAAGACTGAACAACGTGGAATTCCGCCAGGTGATCTCGAAAGTTGGCGCAAAGGACAAGGCTTTTGTCCGAGCCAAAGTAATCGAACACGTGGAGCGTTATCTGATGATCGAAGAGATCATCGGAGTAAAAGACTCCGGCAAAGTTCTTCCAGTTTCTAGCAAACAACCAGCCAGTCCTGCCGATGTTGAAAAGCTGGCTTGCCAAATCCGCGACAAATGGAATCTGGGACAAGACCCTATCCCAGATATGACCGAGCTGTTGGAGGAAAAAGGATTCAAGATCATAATGCTTGACCTTCCTCACGATGTCTCTGGATTAACCTGTCTTGTGACCGGGCGGGGTGAAGACACCATCCCCGCGATCCT